>JBBRUE010000135.1:0-11079 GCA_038248085.1 Myxococcales bacterium
ATCCCCGGCGAGGTCGAAGAACTCGGGCCGATGGAGAAGGGGACCATGGCGCACCAGGTGCACTACGACCTGCTGAGCGCCCTGCGCCAGGACGGAATCGACGTCACGAAGCAGAACCTCGAGGCGATCCTCGCGCGCCTCCACACCACCATCGAGCACGTCTCGCGGGACGTGTTCGACCAGTTCAAGCCCGCCATCGAGCGCGTGTGGGAAGACGGCGTGCAGACGCTGGAGGCCGACCTCCGCGAGTGGATTCGCCGCGTCGCCGACGACCCCGAGTGGAAGCCGGCCCACTTCGAGCTGTCCTTCGGCCTGCCGGGGCGCGACGTCGATTCGAAGGACCCCGCCAGCTCGCCGAACCCGGTGACGCTCGTCGAGGGGCTGCAGGTGCGCGGGTCGATCGACCTCGTCGAGAAGAGCGCCAGCGGTGCGTACCGGGCGACCGACTACAAGACCGGGCGTGCGTGGGCGGAGGTCGGCAACGTCATCGGTGGCGGTCGGCACCTCCAGCCGATTCTCTACGCGCTGGTGCTCGAGAAGCTCTTCCCCGACGCGACGGTAAGGGGCGGCCGGCTCTTCTACACGACGCAGGTCGGCGGCTTCCTCTCGGTCGATACGCCGCTCGATGCCGCCAGTCGCGAGGCGTTCGGCCTCGTGGCGAGGACGCTGCGTGGCGCGCTCGAGACCGGCTTCTTCCCCGCCGCGCCCGAGGAGGGGGAGTGCAAGTACTGCAACTTCCGCGCGGTCTGTGGCCCCGATGAAGAGCGCCGGTTGGTGAAGACCCGCAAAGGGCTGCGCGCCGAGCTCAACGAGCTGCGCACCCTGAGGTCGAAGCCATGACGCGCAAGCTGCCGGGCGATCACCTCACGCGCACCCAGTTGCTCGAGGATCTCGACACCACCTTCGTGGTCGAGGCGGCCGCGGGCACTGGCAAGACCACCGTGCTCGTCGAGCGCATCGTGATGATGGTGCGCAAGGGCAAGGCGCGCCTGAAGGAGATCATCTCGGTCACCTTCACCGAGAAGGCCGCCGGCGAGATGAAGTTGCGGCTGCGCACCCGGCTGGAGAAGGCGCGCGAAGAGCCATCGACCCCCGAGCCCGAGCGCGATCGGCTCACCGATGCCCTCGAGGAGCTCGAGGTCGCGCGCATCGGCACCATCCACGGCCTGTGCGCGGACCTGCTGCGCGAGTACCCGGTTGAGGCGGGCGTGGACCCGCTCTTCGAGGTCGCCGCTGAAGGGGACTCCGACGCGCTCCTCGGGGCGGCCTTCCAGCGGCGCTTTCAGGACCTGCTACAGACCCAGCCGGAGGGCATTCGCCGGGCGCTGCGACGCCGGCAGCGGGGGCCCGAATCGGAGCCTCCGCGGCGCACGTTGTTCTCCGCGGTGCAGTCGCTGGTCGAGCACCGCGACTTCTCGGCGCCGTGGCGTCGCGATGCGTTCGATCGCGAGGGTGCCATCGACGCGCTCCTCCCGCTGCTCACCCAGTTCGCCTCGCGCCTGACCTCGGTGCGCCTCAAGCGCGACCGCAGCGAGCTGCTCGAGACCATCGACCTCTGCCGCCGGTTCCTCGACGACGTGCACCACCGCGAGAGCGTCTCGAAGCGCGACTACGACGGTCTCGAGGCGCAGCTCCGCGAGCTGGGCGGCAACAAGTACCGCTGGGCCGCCAAGCCGTGGGGGCTGCACTTCAGCGCGGGGCTCACCGAGGCGCTGCTGGTCTCCGAGCGCGACGCGGTCTTCGCCGGGCTCACCGAGTTCACCCGCCGGGCCGACGCCGATCTCGCCTCGCGGTTGCACGAGGAACTCCGCCCCATCGTCGACGGGTACGAGCTCGAGAAGTCGCGCGCGGGCGTGCTCGACTTCGTCGATCTGCTGCTGCTGACCCGCAACCTGCTGCGCGATCATGAGTCGGTGCGACGCTCGCTCCAGGGGCGCTTCAAGCGGCTCTTCGTCGACGAGTTCCAGGACACCGATCCGCTCCAGAGCGAGATCGTGCTGCTGCTCGGCGCCGATGATCCCACCTTGAGCGACCCGTTCGGCTCGCGGCCCGTGCCCGGGAAGCTCTTCGTGGTCGGGGACCCGAAGCAGAGCATCTACCGCTTCCGCCGCGCGGACATCCTCCTCTACGAGCGGGTGAAGAAGCACCTCGTGGGGCACGGCGCCGAGGTGGTCTACCTCTCGACCTCGTTCCGCAGCACGCCGGGCATCCAGGCCGCGGTGAACGGGGCCTTCGCGCCGGTGATGAAGGGCGAGCACCAGGCGACGTGGGTGGCGCTGGGGGAATGGCGCGAGGCGAACCGCGAGCAGCCCTCGGTCATCGCGTTGCCGGCGCCGCGCCCGCTCAACGAGAAGCGCCGCGTCACCAAGGACGCCATCGAGAGCAGCCTTCCCGAGGCGGTGGGCGCCTTCGTGGAGTGGCTCACCACCAAGAGCGGCTGGACCGTCGAAGAAGACGGCCAGCGGGTCCGGATCCAGGCGCGGCACGTGTGCATCCTCTTCAAGCGGCTGCGCCGGTGGGGCGGGGTGGACGTGCCACGCCCCTACGCCCAGGCGCTCGAGGCGAGGCGCGTGCCGCACGTGCTGGTCGGCGGCCGCTCGTTTCACCAGCGCGAAGAGGTGATGGCGCTGCGTACCGCGCTCTTCGCGGTCGATCGGCCCGACGACGAGTTCTCGGTCTACGCCGCGCTCCGCGGGCCGTTCTTTGCCTTCACCGACGAGCAGCTCTTCGCCTTCAAGAGCGAGCTGGGAAAGCTGCACCCCCTGCGCCCGTGGGAGAACGAGCCTCTGAGCGACGACGCGCGGCCGGTGGTCGATGCGCTGGGCGTGCTCCGTGAGCTCCACCTCGAGCGCAACCGGCGGCCGGTCTCGGCGACGGTGCACACCCTGCTCGAGCGCACGCGCGCGCACGCCGGCGTCGCGGTGTGGACCGCCGGGGCCCAGGCGCTGGCCAACGTGCTGCAGCTCGCCGAGGTCAGCCGCCGCCACGAGCGCCGGTCGACCTCCTTCCGCGACGTGGTGGAGGCCCTGCAGGAAGAGGCCGACGAGGGCGAGGCGCCGGAAGCGCCGATCGTCGAGGAGGGCACCGAGGGCGTGCGCATGATGACCGTGCACGCCGCGAAGGGCCTCGAGTTCCCGGTGGTGATCCTCGCCGAGCCGACGGCCACCGCGAGCCGCCAGGAGCCCTCGCACTGGGTCGACCCGGAGCAGGGCCTGTGGGTGCACTCGCTGGCGAACTGCGTGCCCAGCGAGCTGCGGGAGCACGAGCAGGAGGTGCTCGCCCGCGACGCCGAGGAGGCGCTGCGCCTGACCTACGTCGCCGCCACGCGCGCGCGCGACCTGCTCGTGGTGCCGGTGTGCAGCGATCGCCGCTTCGAGGACACCTGGACCGAGGTGCTCTACCCGGCGCTCTACCCGCAGCTCGGGTTCGAGCACGAGCCGAAGCCCGCACCGGGCTGCCCTGCGTTCGGGTTCGACCCCATCCTCGATCGGGAGGGCGGGGTGCCTGCCGAGGTGCCCCAGCCCGGGCTCCACCTCTCGGCGACGCGGAAGAACGGCGTGGTGTGGTGGGACCCGCACACCCTCGAGCTGTCGCGCGAAGAGCGCACCGGCCTCGAGGCGTCCGATGCGCTGCTCGATGACGAGGTGGAGGCGCCGAAGAGCATCGCCGCCTTCGAGGCGTGGAAGCAGGGGCGCGCGACGTCACTGCGCGACGGCAGCACGCCCAGCGCGCGCGTGCTCGTCGCCCGCGAGCTCGACCCGGTGCAGCTGACGGGCACCATTCCCCTCGCGCAGACCGACGCGCCACGGGAGGGCCGACCGCGCGGGCGTCGCTTCGGCGAGCTGGTCCACGCGTGCCTGGCGGTCACCCCGCTCGACGCGACGCGCGCCGCGGTGGAAGGCATCGCCACGGTGATGGCGCGCTCGCTCCAGGCCCCGCCCCGGGAAGGGCGCGCGGCGGTGGAGGCGGTGGTGGCGGCGCTCGCGCACCCCCACGTCAGCAACGCCCGGCGCTCCAAGGACGTTCGCCGCGAGGTGGCGATCGTCGATCACCTCCACGACGGCACGATCATCGAGGGGGCGATCGACCTCGCCTACGAGCTCGACGGCGTCTGGCAGATCGTCGAGTTCAAGACCGACGAGACCATCGACGAGCGGCGGGCCCACTACGAGGCGCAGACCCAGGCCTACGTCCGCGCCATCGGCGCCGCGACCGGGAAACCCGCCCGCGGCGTCATTCTCCGCGTGTGACTACGGGGCGCGCTGGTAGTCGACGGCGATGCGCGAGCCCTGCAGGGCGATGGCGCTCACCGTGCAGCTCGGGTTGGTGCCCGGGCACTGGTTGCCCACGCAGTTGCTCGACGAGCTGAGCACCGCGGTACCCTTCACCGGGCCGCCGCCGCGCTCGAAGGTGAACTCGGCGTGCGTGGTAGCGGTGATCACGTTGTTGCCGGGCAGGGTCTGCTTCTGCACGGCGTCGCTGGCGAAGGTCCAGCCCTTCTCGACCTTCTTGCCGGTGAACACGCCGTTGACGTTCACGTTCGGCGCCGCACCCATGTCGATCGACGCGCCGCCCTTCTCGACCTCGAGGTAGGCGGTGTTGTCGGGGCCGTCCCACACCTGCACCTGGAGCAGGTCGGGCGGCGCGGTAGTCACGATGCTCGAGGGCTGCATGCCGCTCGAGTAGCAGGTGTCGGGCAGCGTGAAGTAGTTGACGACCAGGTCGTAGAGTTCAGGCGTCGTACCGCCGCAGCCGCTCATCACCACTGCCATCAGCATCCAGGTCTTGCGCATGGGGTTCTCCTCCAAAGTGAGGCCGGGGAGCGTGGTGCGCGAAGGGTGACCTGTCAAAGATTGGCTGCGGTCAGTCGGCGACGCCGATCTGTCGGGGCGGGGCGTCGCGCAGGGCGGCCTCGACCTCCTCGGTGCCGTAGCCCTCGAGCTTGCGGTACAGCGTCTTGCGATCAAGCCCGAGGATCTTCGCGGCCTGGGTGCGGTGACCACCGACGGCGCGCAGCACGCGGAGGATGTGGCGGCGCTCGATGTCTTCCATCGGCACGAGCACCGACTCGTCGGCCTCGACCGCGCTGGTGGCCGAGGTGGGGTGGAGCACCTTCTCGGGCAGGTCTTCGGCGGTGAGCTGGGCGTAGCGGGTCAGCGCCACCGCGCGCTCGATCACGTTCTGAAGCTCGCGCACGTTCCCCGGCCAGCCGTAGGCCAGCAGCTTGTCGGCGGCGGCGCTGGCGAGCCCGGTGACTTCCTTGCGGCTCTTCTCGGCGAAGGTGCGCACGAAGTGCTGCGCGAGGAGCAGCACGTCGTTGCCCCGCATGCGCAGCGGCGGGAGGTGGAGATTGATGACGTTGATCGCGAAGTGGAGATCTTCGCGGAAGCGCTTCTCTTCGACCGCGGTCTCGAGATCCCGGTTGGTGGCGGTGACCACCCGCGCGTCCCAGGGGACTTCCTGGTCCGCGCCGACCGGCTTGACCTTGTGATCCTGGATCGCGCGCAGCACGCGGGCCTGGAGGTTCATCGGCAGTTCGCCGATGTCGTCGAGGAAGATCGTGCCGCCCTGGGCGCGCACGAAGGCCCCCGGACGGCCCGGCTTGCCGTCGGGCGTGGGGCTCTTCGCCGTGCCGAACAGCTCGACCTCGAGGAGCGCTTCCGGAACCGCGCCGCAGTTGAGGGTGACGAAGGGGGCCGTGCGACGGCGGCTCGCCTCGTGGATCGCGCGGGCCACCAGCTCCTTGCCAGTGCCGTGCTCGCCGCTGACCAGCACCGCCGACTCGCTGTCCGCCACGCGGCCGACGAGGTTGACGAGCTCGCGCATGGCGTTGCTCTCACCCAGCAGCGTCGAGGTGACCTTGCGGCTCCCGACCTCTTCCCTCAGCCGCTTCACCTCTTCGCGCAGTTGCTTGTGCTGCACCGCCCGCGCGAGGGCGAGCGAGAGCGCCTCGAGCTCGAAGGGCTTGGTGAGGAAGTCGTAGGCGCCCGCACGGATGGCCTTGATCGCGGTGTCCATGCTGCCGAACGCGGTGATCACGAGGACCGGCAGCCCGGGGTAGCCGGCGACGATGCGCTCGCACAGCGATAGGCCGTCCATGCCCTTCATGTTGACGTCGGTGATGACCGCCTCGAAGTCGTGCTGCTTGAGCAGGGCGAGCGCCGCGTCACCGTTGGCGGCGGACTTCGGCTGGTAGCCGCGCCGGGTCATGCCGTCGACCAGCAACTGCGCCATGGCGGTGTCGTCTTCGACGATGAGGATCTGGTTCATTCGGTTCGGCGCTCCGGGGAAGGTGACGGGAGACCGTTCAGCAAGTCCTGCGCCTGAATTCGACGCAAGGGAAGACGCGCGCTTCCAGTGCTGGACAGCGTGCCGCAAAGCAAATTGCCCCATCGCGAGTCATTTTGACTCGCCTACTCCAGCGCCAGGGCTGCACGGAGCGCGGCGATGGCTCGGTGCCCGTCGAGGAGGGCATCGACTTCACGGATGCGCGCCTCTGCCGTGGCCTGCTCGCGCAGGTTGACGAAGAGGAGACTGCTGTCGCCCAGCCCGAAGCGCGTGCGCTCGCCCTGCTCGAGCGAGAGCGCGACGTCGACCTCGCGCCGGGCGAGCGTGAGGCGTTGCTGCGCGGCACCGAGGGCCGAGCGGGTGTCTTCGAGCTCGACGGCCACCCGGTCACGCGCGAGCCGGAGCTGGGCCTCGAGCTTCGCGAGCGCTGCGCGCGCCGACTGCAGCCGACCGAGGGGGGCGCGGTAGAGCAGCGGCACCTCGAGGACCGCGTTGATTTCCAGCTCTGCGGGGCCAAGCCCGTCGAGCTCGGGGCGGCCCGGCACGCCGATGTCCTTGCTCACGGCGAACCCGACGTCGAGCGCGGGGAGCAGCAGGTTCTGCTGCAACCTCAGCTCGACCCCGGCCTGCTTCTGTTGATCGAGCAGTCGCAGCACGTCGGGCCGACGCCCGAGCGATGCCTCGAGGTCGGCCTCGCCGCCGAGCGCCGTGGAGGGCTCCGGCAGCCCGGGCAGCCGCTCGTCGGAGGGGATCGACGGCTCGCCCCGTGCGTCGCGGAGGTAGAGCGAGAGCTCGAAGGCGGCCTGCTCGACGCCGCGCTGGGCCTGCACCACGAGGCCTTCCCGCTGCACGAGGGCGCGCACGTTGTCCTGGCGATCGAACTGCGCGACGTCACCGGCCGTGGCGCGGGCCGAGAGTTGGCCGTCGCGATCCTTCGCGAGCTGGAGCAGCGAGCGCGCGACCTCCCGGCGCTGGCCTGCGGCGACCCATTCCCAGTAGCGGAAGGTGGCGAGGCGGGTGAGCTCGAGGCGTTGTTGGGTGACGCTGAGCCCGGCGAGCGAGGTGCCCAGCGCTGCCCGGGCCTGGGTGGCGCGGCGACGATCGATGGGCCCGTTGCGCACCAGGGGCACCACTGCCCCTGCCCGAAGCTCGCCCGCAGACCAGGTCTCGCGCTCGCCGTAGTAGCTCTGGATCTTCCCCGTGCCGAGGCGGTAGCCGCCGAAGAAGCTCGCGCCCCACAGCGGCGTCGGCACCTCGATGAGCGAGTCGACGCGCGTCTGGGGGTACCCGCCGGTGGGGGTGATCCACGCGCGCGTCCTCCACACCGGGTCGAAGGCGCCGTCAGCCGAGAGGGCCTCGCCGTTCGCCGCGTCGACGTCGGCGCGCGCGGCGACCAGCGCAGGGAAGGAGTCACGGGTCGCCGCGAGGACCTCGGCGAGGGACAGCGGGCCGGCAGGGGCGCGCGGCGCATCGGAGGCCGCGAGCACCGAGACGACGAGGAGCGCGATCACTTCGAGGCCCCCTTGTCTTTTCCCCCGAGCCCGGCCGGCGGCTTGACGGTGGGCGGGAAGCCGTTGAAGCGCCGCCACAGCTCGTAGCCGAGCTTGACCTGCTCGAGCAGCACCCAGCCGTTCACCCGCACCCCCTGGCGCAGGTAGAGCCCCGTCGGCCAGGGCTCGGCGCCTTCGGCGGGCCGCACGAGAATGCGGAACCGGCCGTTGCCATCGTCGGCCGAGTCGATGAGTGCGACCGTGCCCCCGAAGGTGCCCACCGCGACCGAGGGCCAACCGGTGAACTGCACCGCGGGCCAGCCCTCGAACTGCAGCCGCACCGGGCGCCCATCGGACAGCAGCGGCATGTCGTTGCCGTCGACCCACAGCTCGACCGCGCGATCGGCGGTGTCGGGCACCAGGGTCACCAGCGCTTCGCCGGACTTCACGAAGTTGTTGCCCTGCCCCGGGAGCAGCCGGAGCACGGTGCCGTCCATCGGTGCGCGCAGCTCCATCGTGCTCTGGCGGGCGAGCCGCACCTCGAGCCTTGCCAGCTCGGCGGCGGTGGTGGCCTCTTCCGACATCGCCACCGCCTCGGCCGCGTGCGCGTCGTCGATGGCGGCGGTGATGTCGTGCTCCACGCGGGCGCGGTCGGACTCCAGCGCCTGTTCCTCGCCGAGGGCCGCCTGCAGCGACGCCAGCGCGCGCTCGAGATCAGTCGCGGTGCGCACGGCGTCGAGCTGCGCGAGCTCGACGGTTCGCTGGCTGGTGAGCCCCTGCTCGAAGAGCTTCGTCTGGCGCTCGATGTTCAGCTTCGCGGTGTCCTGCCCGGCGCGCGCCGCCTCGACGGCCTGCTTCGCGGCGCGCGTGCGGTCCTTCGACATGCCCACGCGGCTCTGGGCGGCGCTGATGCCCGCGGTCTTCGAGGACTCGAGGGCCCGCTGCCGCGACTGGATGGAGTTGCCCCGGGCGACCGCCGCGTCCTTGCGGGCGATGACGGCGGCGCGCTCCTGCTGGAGCCGCATGAGGATGTCGGGATCGTTGTCGGTCAGCTCGAGGAGCAGGTCGCCCTTCTTCACCTCGCTGCCCTCGCGCACGTACCAGCGCGTGATGCGCCCTTCGATGGGGGCGTCGAGTTCCTGCTGCCGCTCGACGGGGGCGAAGGCGACGACGCGACCGGTGCCGGTGATGCTCTGCTGCCACGGCGCGAAGACGAGGGCCCCTGACAGCAGCGCGCCGGCGAGGGTCAACAGCCGGGCCAGCACCCGCAGCGCGCGCGGGGTGCGCACCACCAGGGCGGCAGCGCGCTGGCCCGACGAGACGAGCGTTTGTGAAGAGGTGGTCATGACGAGGCCTCCGGCGAAGGGGTCGCCAGCTCGTGGAGCGCGTGGTGCGTGGTGCACGCCCGGGCGAGCGCGCTTTCCTTTTCGTTGACGAGGGCGATGAGGGTCCACGGCGCCGACGCCCGGGTCAGGGCGCTGACACACAGGGCCCGTGCCGAAGGCTCCATGCCCGCGAGCGACGCATCGACGACGATCAGGCGGGGCGTCCAGACGGTGGCGCGGGCCACCAGCAGCCGGGTGATCTGGCTCGGGGTCAGCGGCGCGCCAGAGTGAAAGAGGTGGGTGTCGATGCCCTCAGGTAGCAGGCGAAGCTCAGCGAGCAGGCCGACGCGCTCGAGGGCGGCGCGGGCGTCGAGCGCGGTGACGGTCTCGCGGCCGAGGGTCACGTTGTCGAGCACCGTGCCCTCGAAGAGGTCGTCGCTGCGCACGAAGGTCACGTGTTCGCGGAGCGCGGGAGCCCGGGCGCGGCTCGTCTCGACGCCGTTGAAGGTCACGGTGCCGTGTTGGGGGAGCCGGAGCGCCGCCAGCCACTCGCCCAGCCGGTGGCCGTGCGCCCCGCTGATGGCCACGCGCTCGCCCGCGCTCACCTCGAGCGAGAGGGCCGCGCTGACGCCGTCGTGGGCGTGGTGCGCCTCGACGCGGATGCCTCCCTGGCCGGGCACCGGCTCGCCGCGCTCTGGGTCTTCGATCTCCAGGTCGAGGAGGTGGCCCACCTTGTCGACCGCGGTCAAGAGATCGTACGCGCTGTCGAGGAGCTTCCCGAGCTTGGCGATGGAGCTGGTGACGGCGGCGACGATGATCTCGGCTGCGACCAGTTGCCCGAGGGTGAGCTCGCGCTGCACCACCAGCCAGCCCCCGAGCCCGAGGAGCGTCGCGCTGCCGAGCACCTGCAGGCCGAGCACGCCGACGGTCTGGCCGAAGAACACCTGGAAGTGCTGGTCGCGGGCGTTGAGATAGCGGCGGGTGAGCGCGTCGGCGCGCTCCGCGGCGAAGGCCGCGCCGCCCTTGCCCCGGAAGGCGGCGCCGGGCCGCGCGAGCTGCTCGAGCCACGCCGCCACCGCGTACTTCGCGTAGCTCTCGTCGATGCTGGTCGAGAGGCCGCGGCGCGCGGGGGCCCACACCACCAGCACCGTCAGCGCGACGAGCGCGAGATCGAAGGCCAGCAACGTCGGGTGATAGAAGCCGAGCACGAGCAACCCGATGACGATCTGCAGCACGGTCGCCACGCCGTCGGTGAGCAGCACGCTGGCGGTCTTCTGCAGGGTGACCACTTCGAAGAAGCGGTTGACGCTCTCAGGCCCGAAGCCTTCCTCGCTGGCCTCGGGCTTCACGCGCGGCAGCCGCCAGGCGAGGTCGAGGGCGGTGCGCACGAAGATCCGCTGCTGGAGGCTCTCGACCACCCGGGTCTGCAGCGCCTTGAGCACGCCCTGGAAGCCGAGGGCGACGAGCAGCAGGAGCGAGAGCACCACGATCGGCTGGAGGAGCGTTCCGAAGGCGACCGTGCCGACGAGTGACTGCACCGCGATCGGCGTCGCGAGGGTGAGCAGGCCCGCCATGGCCGCGTAGGTGAGGACCACCCAGAGGTCGTCGCGCTCGAGGTGCATCAGCGCGAGGACCCGGGACCACGGCGTGGAGTGCGCGGCGAGTGACTCGAGCGGCGAGGCCGGGGCGGCGGTGAGCCACGGGCCACCGGCCTGCGACGCCAGCACGCGCACCTCGTCGAGGGAGCGCCACTCGGGCGGCTGATCGGGTCGGGCGATCTCCAGCTCGCGGCCCCGGCGCGCGGTGATCGCCAGGCCGCCGCCACCCAGGGTGACGAGGGGAAGCTCGGTGGTCTCGAGCGAGGGCCCCGGGTCGCCGGCGTCGGCGGCGGTCAGGCGGGCACCCTCGAGGGCCAGGCGCAACACGTCCACCAGCACCCCGAGGTCGACGGAGGGCTTGCCCTCGAGGGAGTGCCG
>JBBRUE010000136.1:0-11058 GCA_038248085.1 Myxococcales bacterium
CGAGCGGGTCGCCCACCCCGCCGCCATCGGGAGGCTCGGCCTCTACCGTGCCCAGCGAGCGGGCCAGCAGCGTCGACTGCGCGTTGAGGCCCTTCTCCCAGGTGATGACCGCGGTGCCCGGGGTGACCATCACCTCGGCGCGCACGGGGGGCTCGACGTAGATGGGCTTGGGCCCGCCACACGCGGCCAGGAGCGGGAGCAGCGCGAGCAGGCGTTTCGACATGGGCCGGGTGTAGCGGGAAGTCTGCGCGCTGCGAAGCGGGGAGGCGCTCGCCCCGGCGCGAATCCCGGAGTACGCCGTGCCCGATGAGCCCCCTTCTCTGCGTGTTGCTGCTCGCGGCGCTACCCGACGTCCCGCTCCCCCCGGGCACCACGTTCACCGCCGAGACCTCGACCGAGGTGAACTACGCCGAGCTGGTGGTGAAGGACGACGCGAAGCCGGTGAAGGTCCGTGGCCACCGCTGGCGAGCGTCCGCGCATTCGGAGCTCAGCGGCGCGGCGCTGTGGGCGAAGTGGAAGCCGCTGCTACTGGCAAAGGGCTGGAAGTCGAGCTTCGACGACGGCGGCCACAGCCTCCGGCGCCTCGAGGGGAAGACGGAGTGGCGGTTGCTCCTCACCACGCCGGACCACGACGCGCCGCTCGTGGTGTTGGTCCAGGTCGGGGGCGCGTCGATGAAGCTGACGCTCCAGCCACCGGCCGAGCCGGCCGTGCCCACGAAGGACGACGAAGACTTCCCCTTCGCGCCGCACTTCCCCGGGCAGCAACGCACGGGCTCGGGCCGCGCCGAGACGCCGTTCGTCGTCGGCACCGGGGGCCACGCGCGCTTCATCGCCGACGCGCGAGAGACCAGGTCGTACCTCGCGCCGTCATCGCTGAGCCGGCTGGAGGCTGTGCTCGCCTCTGCCGACGCGCTCCAGCGTGCGGGCTGGGACGTGGTCGTCGCCAGAGAAGAGGACGGGTACGTGCAGGCGCACTACGCCCGGGGCACGCGTGACGTGTGGCTCGAGGTCTCGCACCGGGAAGACGGCACCGACCAGGCGCTCACCTTCGGGGTGGTCGACGTGGGCGCGGAGGACTTCGGGGCCCGGCTCGACGCCGACTGCAAGGTGACCCTGCGGGGCGTCACCTTCGAGTTCAACAAGGCGACGCTGCGGCCGGAGTCGGAGCTGACGCTGGCGCGCGTGGTGACGGCCCTCTCGTCTCGCCCCGCGCTGAAGCTCGAGGTGCAGGGCCACACCGACGCGAAGGGCGGCGACGCGTACAACCAGAAGCTCTCAGAGGCGCGCGCGGCCTCGGTCGCCGCGTGGCTCACGTCCCACGGCGTCGCGGCTGGCCGGCTCACCTCGCGCGGGTATGGCGAGACGCAGCCGGTGGCCGACAACGATGGGGAGCTCGGCCGCGCGAAGAACCGGCGGGTGGAGCTGGGCTGCGTGAAGTGAGCTCGCGTGGAAGCCCGCCCGCTGATCAGCGCAAGGCGCGGGCGAGGTAGAGAAAGGTCGCGCCCACGCTGACGCTGGAGAGCATCGAGGCGAAGCGGTTGACGTTGGTCGCCAGCCCTACGCGGAAGGGGTAGTCGGCGGCGGCGAGGTTGCCGGCGGCGGTGCCCATCGACTGGCCCTCCGCGTCCCACCCGTAGACCTGCAGGTAGAGCATCGAGCCGCGCCACAGGAAGATGAGGAAGAACACCACGCCGAAGGCCACGAAGCCGGGGCCGATGGGCGTGTCCTTCACCTGCAGGTGAATCTTGCGCAGCAGGTCGAGGTTGATGACCACCAGGAACGTCCAGCGCGCGTTCTCGACGACCCGGATGTGGTGCACCACGCCCACCGACGGCGACGGGTTGATGAAGATGAACAGCACCGAGACGGCGATCACCCCCGCCACCATCGCGTACACCGACAGCTTCGACCCCGCGGACTCCAGGGTGCGCGAGAAGACGTAGTACTCCATGAAGCCGTGGGTGATGACGAGCGCCGCCACGGTGCCTGCCACCGAGTGGAGCGCCATCAGCGACGGGTGCTGCACCCACGGCGAGACCAGGTAGCCCTCGGAGATGAAGACCAGGAAGAAGCCGGTGGAGATGCTCGTCCAGATGCGCGCGTTGCCCACCGAGAAGTACAGGGCGATGACGCCAGCCACGAACCACAGGCCGACACGGACGAGGTCGAAGACATCGAGGTGATTCACGGCGCGCTCCCTGCGGTGTGGTTCAGCTCCCCGCGGCGCGCAGCTGGCGATCCACTTCCGCCCGCAGCCGATCCACGAGGTCCTTCACCTTCGAGGGTCCCGCCACCAGGCGCGCCCCCTTCTCGACGTTGGCCAGCAGGCCCTGCACCTGGTCTGCCCGCGCGAGGCAGGCGCGCCCGCCCCGGTCGGTGATTTCCTTGGTCACCAGGTTGCGGCCCATCGCCCCCAGCACTTCGGCGGAGATGACCTTGAGCGCTTCCTCGAGCCCGCCCAGCTTCCCTTCCAGGCGCAGCCGCTCGACGTCCTCGGCCTGCGCCTTGAGCTGGGCCAGCTTCGCCTGGTGGGCGTGCACCGTGGTGTCCCAGACCTTCTGCAGGTTCACCATCTCGAGGATGTCGTAGGCCTGCAGCTGCTCGGCGGGGCGGGTGGCGTGCACGTCCATTCGCGCGCCGGGGAGCTGGGCGATCTTCTGCGACTCGTTCGCCGTGGTCTCCATCTTCTCCGAGCCATCGTGGAAGAAGCCGAAGCCGACGCCGTCCTTGTAGAAGATGAGGCTCGAGCGGGTGTCGGTGTAGATCCGCACGCAGCCGTTGAGGCGCTGCGCGGTGAGCTGGGCGGTGAGCGCGCGCTTGTCGACGAGCTTGAGCTCCTGCCCGCGCACCAGCGCCTCGCCGTGCAACAGCCCGTGGAGCGCCATGGTGAGGTCGGCGTGCAGCCGGTAGGCATCGATCGAGCCGTCTTCGGTGGTCACCCGGCGGCACAGCTCGGTGAGGGCTTCGAGCCCCGTCACCCGCGCCCCGCCCCGCGTCATCATCACCGAGATGAGCTTGCCGCTCTCGAAGAGCAGCACGGCCAGCGAGGCGGCGAAGTTGTACTGCGCGTAGCCGGTGAAGCTGGCCTTCGCCAGGCGCGAGAGGAACTCGGGGACGGCGTCCTTCGATGCCGGCAACCCGGAGACGACAGGCGCGCCTTTCGGGAGGGTGAACATGCGAGCGCTCTATACCCCGGCGCCCGGCGCGCGTCGCTTCGGCATGCCGCGGGTCGCCCCCACCAGGTGCCACTCGAGCAGCGCGACGAAGTCCCCAGCGGCGTCGCCCTCATGCCGTGGCCGTGCGTTCTCTCCCGAAGTTGGAACCACGCCGTCCTGGCGTTGGCTCACCGTCGAAGATCGCTACGCGGCTCGTGAGCGCAACTGGGCATGGGAACTCCCGGAGAACCAGCGGCGATTCTCTTGTCCTCTTCTTTTGGCTGCCGACTATTCGAGCATGCCGTCGTCCGGCGCCACCGCGGACAGCTCGACGACCTCGCCCAGTGACTTCATCGCGGCCAGCCAGAAGTGCGGCAGGTACATCGGCACGCGCCCGACGATCTGCACGATCCGCTGCCTGAGCGGTGCGTCGTCGCGAGCGAGTGCATAGAGCGCCCGCCAGTCATCCATCGAGCCGCGATCGAGGACCTGCGCGACCGCCTCATCGCTGGCGAGGTCGAAGCGTGTCCGATTCCAAAGCGCTCGTGATCGAGCAAGGGTTTCCAGTGGTGTCATTGACGCGCCCCCAAGGTGCTGGCGGCGAGGAGGGCAGAGAGCCGAGCCCCCTGCGCAACGACGTGAGACCAATCGGTCCACGGCGCCACGAGGCCCTTGTATGCACGAAGGTCGACGTCGGCGAGATCGCCCGGAGCCGCCTTCGCCAGACGCTCGATGAACTCCGCGCGAACAGACGCTCCTGTGTCCTGTGGATAGAGGCGGTCGAGCGAGCGGAGTGCATCAACTGCTCCGTCGTCCCCGAGACGGACGAGCAGCACGATGACATCGAGGTAGTCGCGAACGGTGTTCCGGGTGACGAGGAGCCACGCCTTGATGCGCGCGAGTTCGGGCACGGTCGGCACCCGGAGCCCGTCGACGACTTCGATCTCGAGCGGCTCGACCCTTCGCAACTGACGGACCCCTGTCTGAAATCCATCGAGGGAGCCGAGGATCAGCACTGGCCGCCGGACCCGCGCAGAGCTCCAGCCGGCAGCAGCCTCGAGCGCCCCGAGAACTTCGTCAAAGCGGTCGCGGAGATCGACCAGGACGTGGTCCCCATCAAGGCTCTGCCGGTGCCCGAGGTGCAGCGCCGCAGCAGTCCCCCCCACCAGCACAGCCCCGGGAAGCAACGACTGGAGGTGCCGCTCAGCAGCGAGCAGGCGCTCCCAGTCTGAGGGCGGTGGTGGCATCGCGCAGAGCTTAGCCGATGCGCTCGTCGAGCCGCTCTCTCCCGTCAAGACCGCATCAGGGTGTGTCATTGGCACCTCAACGTGCCCCTCGCGCCGTGACGCAGCACTGTTTCCAGGAGGGCCCCGCCTGACTTCCCAGCACGGCGAACCGCACGGGCCCCTGCTCAAATGATGCCGCCGTTCAGTCGGGCGCCGGGATCGCGGGCACGGCGCGCGTCGCTTCGGCATGCAGCCGGAGGTAGCGGCGCGTGGCCCCCACCAGGTGCCACTCGAGCAGCGCGCAGGCCGCGGCGAAGAGCAGCCCTCCCGGAATCGCGAGCGGTGCCCACCCCGCGGCGCCGAGCAGCAACGCCAGCGCACTCACGAAGAGCCGCAGGTGCCACCGCGCGCCCGCCTCGGGCATCACCTGCTGCATGGTGGGCGGCTTCTTCGACACGCGCTGCAGGTGCAGCCACCCGAGGAAGCCGACCACCTTGTAGAGCATGCCGTTGATCGCCGAGGGGAAGGCGCCGCCGAAGAGCAGCACCCCGGCGAGGAGCTCGAGGTGCGGACGCAGCGCGCTGCTCGCCGCGACGAAGCGCAGCGACAGCTCGACCGCCACCGCCCCGAGCAGGCACGCCATCGCCAGCCGCCAGTACCGCAGCGTCGAGTCGACGACCTTCCGCCGGCGCTGCGCCTGGAGCCGCAGCGTCTGCCAGGCGAACCCCGACACCCCTGCAGCCCCGAGCACCGCGCCGAGCCACTCCAGCCACTCGACGTGAAACCAGATGCCGGCGGTCCACGCCGCGAGCCCCGCCACCAGCAGCGAGGGGAGCGCCCGCGCGATCGCCACCGGGTACGCAGGCGTCAGCTGGAACATCGGCACCACGAGGTACGCCACGCCCATCAACAACATCAGCGCCCAGCCGAGCACCGCCCACGCGACGTGCAGGTGCAGCAGCTCGACGAACGGCAGCGGGAGCCCCCACCCGAACAGGGCCGCGAGGCTCACGCCGAGCCCGGCCGCCACCACGAGGCCCACCACCGCGGTCCGCAACACCATCACCGTCGGGCCGATGGCCGGCGAGCGCACGAGGCCCACCAACGCGACCGCCGCGTAGAGCACCACCGCGCTGCCGAGCAGCACTGCCGCGGCCTGCAAGCCCGGCGCGCCCAGCCCGAGAAAACCGGCGGCCAGCGAGATCGCCCCGAGCACCAGGGCCGGGTGCACCACGCCGGCGACCAGCCGCGGTCTCCACACGTTGGCGCCCGCCGCGACCGGCATCACCTGCAGCAGCGCGCCGGCCATCACCTGGAGCATGAAGCCCACCGTCAGCAGGTGCACCACCGCGGCGGTCTGCGGGGCCCAGCGCGAAGCCGTCACCGCGTCCCAGTGCACCGCGAGCGTGAGACCCGCGGCGATGCCGAAGAGCGGCGCGGTGAGGAAGAAGCGCTGCGGCACCGAGAGCGGCGGCGCCTGCTCGAAGGACATCGGCGCGCTCATGGCGCGCGACGCATGGTGATGACGTAGGTGCCGTCGGGTTCGAGCCGCGTGGTCCACGCGAAGCCCTCGCGCTGCAGCACGGCGTAGAGCGGGAACGGCTCGCGGTAGAGCAGCAGCGTCACCTCACCACCCGGGGCGAGGGCGGGGAGCGCGGCGAGCACCCGCTCCATCGGCTCGGGGGGAAGGAGCCCTCGGGCGTCGATGACGACCGGAGGTGCGCCAGCGTTCACGCCTGGAGCTGCCCGGTGATGGTGCTCACCAGCTGCGCGTCGCTCAGCGCGCGATCGCACATCGGGTAGAGCATGTTCTCTTCCTTCATATTGTGCTGCTGCATCAGCATCAGTAGCGTCTCGGCGGCGCCGGCGCAGTCGTCGGCCGACTTCGCCTCGACCGCCGCGGCGAGGGCGGCGAGCAGCTCGCGCATCTGCCCGTGCTCGTGGCGCATCATGAAGGTCGGCCCGCCGCCCGTCATGCCGGTGGCCTTCTCGAACGCGGGGAACAGGGTGCCCTCTTCCGACCCGAGGTGCTGCTCGAGGAGCGCAGCAAAACGGCCGCAGGCGGCGCGCGCGGCGTCCCAGCGGCCCTCGGCGGCAGCCGCCTCGGCGTCGGCGAACGCGGCGTCACACCGTCGGTGGTGCGGCGCGTACAGCTCGGAAATGGAGCCCATGGAGCAGTCCTCTCAGCGGGCGTCGGCGTGACGCACATGACGATGTCGTCAATGACCTGCGCTTACCCGTGCGTGTGGCGACGACGCACGCGAAATCTCTGCGCTGCGGAGGAGGCAGAACGCCCTGCTTCCGCGGGTCCCGGGGTGGAATGGCCGATGCTCTTTCGCCCCGCATGACCACGCTCGAACAGGTGAAGGCGTTCCTCGCGCTGCGCCGGGTCGCGCTCATCGGCGCGGCGCATCAGCCTGCCGAGTTCAGCCGCGTGGTCATGCGCGCGCTGCTCAACGGCGGCTTCGACGTGGTGCCGGTCAACCACGCCGACGGAGAGATCGAAGGGCGCCCGGTGATGCCCACGGTGGCCGACGTCACCCCGCCCGTCGATTGGGCCCTGGTGATGACGCCGGCGACGGCGAGTGAGGGCGTGGTGCGCGCGTGTGCGGCCGCGGGCGTGAAGCGGGTGTGGCTCCACAAGGGGGCGGGCCCCGGGTCGGTGAGTGACGCCGCCGAGAAGGCCGCGGCCGATCTCGGGCTCGAGCTGATCTCTGGCCAGTGTCCGCTGATGTTCCTCGAGAAGGCCGGCTTCGTTCACCGCGTGCACGCGCTCGGGAAGAAGCTGGCCGGCACGTACCCGAAATAGCCAGGAGCCCAGTCCTGCGGCCGGATTCTCGCGGGCTGAGAAACGAACGAAGGGGCGCAACTCCACGCCTGTGGCCGATGCCGGCAAGGCAGAGTCCCGCCCCCATGATTCGTTCTTCCGTCGTCACCATCGTGCTGGGCCTCTCTCTCTTCAGCTGCGGAGGTCCGGGGGTCGGCACCGAAGACGACGGCGGCACGACGGGCGGCGGCACGGGCGCGACGGGTGGTGGCACGGGCACGACCGGCGGCGGCACCGGGGGCGGCGTCTCGGGTGGTGGCGCGGGCGGCGGCTCGGCGACGGTCGGCTTCTGCAACGTGCAGCCGGTGCTGCAGACCGGGTGCGGTTCGTGCCACGGCGCGACGCCAAGCTCCGGTGCGCCCCAGTTGATGACGCGCGCCCAGCTCACCGCGAACTCGCCCCTCGGCGGGACGATGCTCGATCGCTGCATCACCCGCATGGAGACCCAGCCGCTCTCTGGCGCCATGCCGCCCAGCGTCGGCGGCTCGGCGCCCGACATCGCGCTCTTCAAGGCGTGGCGCACGGCGGGCCTCGGCGACTGCATGACGGGCACGGGCGGCGGCGCGGGCGGAGGCACGGGGGGTGGCACCGGCGGAGGCACGGCGACGGGCGGCGGTGCGGGTGGGGGCGGCGGCATGGTGACCACCACGTGTGCGAGCAACCTGACGTGGACCTTCGGCAACAGCACCGCGGGCATGAACCCCGGCGAGGCGTGCGCGGCCTGTCACATCTCGGGAGGCCGCGGACCGATCGAGGGCTTCATGGGCACGGTGTACCCGGCGCTCCACGAGGCGACGCTGTGCATGGTGAGCTCGATTCCGTCGGGCTTGTCGGTGGAGATCCTCGACACGACGGGCGTCGTGCGCCGAACCTTCCCCATCACCGCGTTGAGCGACGGCAACTTCCATGGCGGCTCGGTGGGCACGCCCTCGCCCTACCGCGCGCGCATCCTGCTCAACGGGGTGGTGAAGAGCGAGATGACCACCGCGCAGACCAACGGCGACTGCAACGTGTGTCACACCGCGCAGGGCACCCAGGGTGCGCCGGGCCGCCTGCACTGGTGAGCTACTTCTTCACCGGGCACGTCGCGACGAGCAGGTGGTTGTACTTGTGCTCGCTCCCGTCGGGGTACCCGAAGCGCATGGGGAGCTTCTTCGCGCCGGCGAACTGCTTGCGCAGCTCTTCCTGGTAGCCCTCCCAGGTGCCGAGGAAGGACTTCTCGAACTGCCCGTACGCGTCGACGGTGCAGCCGCGCTGCGTCCAGTACCGGGGCGGCACGCCGGTGGAGTCGGACACCATGAACGCCGCGTTCCCCGCCAACCAGTCGCGCACCCGGGTGAAGTCGTTGCGCCACAGCAGGTAGCTGGCGGCCTTGGTCATCGCGGTCACCCGGCCCTTGCCCTCGAGGTGCTTCATCAAGCCCGGGGCCACCGAGTCGTCGGCGAGGTTCGCGGCGAAGTGGCGGTGAACGCGGCGGGGGGCGTCGAGCTGGCCCTTCGGCACGAACTGCACCTCGACGTTGGCGAAGGCCACGCTGAAGTCGGGCGCCTTCCACGACGACTTGAGCTTGGTGGCGGTGGTGCCCTCGAGGGCGGCGATCTCTTCCTGCGTGAGGTAGTGCAGGGTGCCGTCGGGCTCGACGCGGAAGAAGCGCACCGACACCGGCTCCTGGTCGGCGAGGGCCAGCCCCATGAGGTGCATCGAGAGCTGACCGGGGAGCTCGCCGCGCTGGGTGAGCGAGAGGTTCTTCGAGAGCGAGTCGTTGCTCATCAGCGTCGAGGCGCTCGCGTTGGAGATGGCCGCGAGGCTCGTCTTGAGCGCCTTCGCGTCGGCGAGGTGTCTCCAGCGGCGCGGGTCGCCCGCGAGCTCGAGCGAGAGCGTGCTGATGACGGTCGCCTCGGGAAAGAGCTGGAGCGCCGACATGAGGTCGCCGCCGCCGAAGGGGTAGACCAACTCCTTCGGGAGATCGGCCGGCTTGAGCTCGCCGACGAAGGCCCGCGCGCGGGTGCCCCAGTCGTCGCGAAAGTGCGCGTACCGCTTCTTCTGGGCCACGCACCAGGTCTCGGCCGTCTTCGCGTCGAGGGGCGCGGGCACGGACTGACAGGTGACGAGCTGAAACAGCGGGCGGACGTCTTCGATGAAGTCCGCGGGCACGGGGTCAGCGGCGAGGAAGAGGGCGACGGCGAGCGAGAGCACGGCGGCACCGTAGTACGAGTCTGACCGCTGACCTGAAACACGGCGTTCGGCGAAGGGCCGCTCAGCGATCAGTAGCCGTTGTCGACGGTGACGGTGGTGCGCTGCGCGACGCGACCGCTCTTCATCGCCTCGGCCTTGCGCAGCATCGCCACGAACTCGAGCCGCGGGGCCTCTTCGCTCGAGGCGCCCTGCGCGAGGTCGGCGATGGCTGAGAGCGACCACGAGCCCACCGCGTTCCCCCGCAACGTGTCTGCCCCGAGCGCCACCGCCGCCGCGAAGCGGAAGTCCGTCCCCATCTCCTTGAGCGCGTGACCCACGACCTCGCGCGGCATCGGCTCCGAGAGCTCGAACGCCTCGCCCGACTCCGGCAGCTGGCCGCGCACCGCGACCGTCCCCAGCGCGCCCGGCTTCGAGGTCAACGTCACCTCATACAGCGCCGTCACCGCGTGGCCCGCGCCGAGCTCACCCGCGTCGACCCGGTCGTTGCGGAAGTCCGAGTCCTTCACGTCGCGGTTCTCGTAGCCGATGAGCCGGTACGACGAGACCACGCTCGGGTCGAACGCCACCTGCACCTTCACGTCCCTGGCGATGACCTCCAGCGTGCCGGTGAGCTGCGCGCGGAACACCCGGTCGATGGCGGCCTCACCGTCGATGTACAGCGCCTGGCCGTTGCCCTTGTCGGCGAGCTGCTCGAGCGCCGAGCCGCGGTAGTTGCCCACCCCGAAGCCGACGGTGGTGAGGGTCACGCCTTCCTCGACGTGCGCGTGCACCGAGTCGAGCATCTGCGCGGGGCTGAGGTTCGGGCCGATGTTGGCGTCGCCGTCGGTGAGCACGATGACCCGCGAAGTGGCGCCCCGCTGGAGCTGGCGCACCGCGAGCGCGTACGCGAGCTCCATGCCGCTGCCCATGTTGGTGCCGCCGCCCGCGCCGAGCTGCTCGATGGCGTCGATGATGGTGCGCTGCTGCGACGCGCTGGTCGGCGGGAGCACGACGTCGGTGCTGCCCGCGTAGGTCACCAGCGCCACGGTGTCGGCGGCCTTGAGGTTCTTCGTCAGCACCGTCAGCGCCCGCTTGGCCAGCGGCAGGCGATCGGCCGAGGCCATCGAGCCGCTGACGTCGACGAGGAACACCAGGTGCGCGGGCTTGCGGTTCGCCTCACTCACCACGCGGCCCTTGATCGCCACCTTCACCAGCGTCTTCGCTTCGTCGAACGGCGAGGTCGCGCCCTCGACCCGCACCGCGAAGGGCTCGTGCTCGGGCGGGGTGAGCGCGTAGTCGAAGGCGTTGACCCACTCCTCGACCCGGATGCCGTCGGCCGCGGGGAGCGTGTCGTCCTGGAGCAGCGTGCGCCGCGCCCAGGTGTACGAGGCGGTGTCGACGTCGATGCCGAAGGTGCTCAGCGAGTCGACCGCGGTGCGGGTGGTGGGGTTGGCGGCCGGAGGCGGCGTCGGCACGTACGCGCGCACGGTGTCCTGCGCGAAGTCGGTCAGCCGCTTCTTCTCGAGCTTCCCCTGGGAACTCGGGGCGCGCCGCGCGACGACCGTGTCACCCGACAGCGCGTCGGCGCTCATGCCGCGGAGCGACTTGAGGTTGTCTCCGAACAGCGAAACCACGCCGACCGAGACGAGCGCGATCACCACCAGCGACGCGAGGA
>JBBRUE010000137.1:0-11004 GCA_038248085.1 Myxococcales bacterium
CCCAAGGGCGTCCCGCTCACCCACCGGAACATCGGCGTCAACGGGCAGGACTGGCTGCGCTGCAACGCGCCGCTGCTCGAGACGAAGGACGTCGATCTCCTCTGGCTCCCGATGAGCCACATCTTCGGCTTCGGCGAGGCCTGCCTGGGCAACACGCTGGGGTGGCTCACCTACCTGTGCGAGCCGGCGAAGGTGATGGGGCTGCTCCCCGAGGTGCGCCCCAGCGTCTTCATGAGCGTGCCCGCGGTCTGGGAGAAGCTCGCGATGTCGGCGATGAAGGAGACCGAGCCCGCGAAGCGCGCGGCGGCGTTGAAGGCCGTGACCGGCGGCGCGTTCCGCTTCTGCCTGTCGGGCGGCGCGGGCCTCAAGCGCGAGGTGAAGGAGTTCTTCCACGCGGCCGGCCTGTTGATCATCGAGGGCTACGGGCTGACGGAGACGAGCCCCACGCTCACCCTCAACCGCCCCGGCGCCTTTCGCTTCGACTCGGTGGGCAAGGTGCTGCCGTCGGTGGAGCTCAAGCTCGCCGAGGACGGAGAGATCCTCGCCCGGGGCCCCACGGTCTTCAGCGGGTACCACAAGGACGCCGCGGCCACCGCCGAGGCCTTCACCGAGGACGGCTGGCTCAAGACGGGTGACGTGGGCCGCTTCACCGACGACGGCTTCCTGCAGATCATCGATCGCAAGAAGGACATCCTCGTCACCGCGGGAGGGAAGAACGTGCCCCCGGCGAACATCGAGATCCGCTTCCGCGACGACCCGTTCATCAACACCGTGGTGGTCTACGGCGACGCGCGCCGCTACCTCGTGGCTGCGATCTGGCTGCACGACCAGGCGGTCAACGCGCACCTCGAGCAGTCGGGCGTGGCCCCGGGCGCGCGCGACGAGGCCCGGCGGGCGCTGGTTCAGACCCGCGTCGATCAGGTGAACTCGCAGCTCGCCTCCTACGAGTCGCTCAAGAAGTTCGTCATCATCGACACCCCGTTGACCGTCGAGAGCGGGCTGCTGACCAGCACCCTGAAGGTGCGCCGCAAGGAGATCACGAAGCACTTCGGTACGCGCTTGGAGGCGCTCTACGAATGAAGCGCATCACCAACCTCCTCGGACTGATGACCCGGCCGAAGCCACAGGTGGGCACCACCCCGGCCGACGTGTTCTGGCAGGAGAACAAGTGGCGCCTGCTGCGGTACCGCGCGCGCCCGGAGGGGATCTCCCACCCCACCCCGCTGCTGCTGGTACCGTCGTTGATCAACCGGCACTACGTGCTCGACCTGATGCCCGGCAAGAGCTTCGCCGAGTACATGGTCGCGCAGGGCTTCGACGTGTTCTGCATCGATTGGGGTACGCCCGGCGACGAAGACCGCTACGTGACCTTCGACGATCTCGTCGACGGCGCGCTGGGGCGGGCGATGCGCCTGGTGGCGAAGACGGTGCCGCACGAGAAGACGCACGTGCTCGGCTACTGCATGGGCGGCACGCTGATGGCGATCCACGCCGCGGTGCACCCGGAGTACCTCCAGTCGTTCATCGCGCTGGCCGCGCCGGTGACGTTCCACGACGGGAGCCTGCTCTCGCGGTGGACCAACTCGAAGGGCTTCGACCTCGACACCCTCGTGGCGGGCACCGGGAACGTGCCGTGGCAGTTGCTGCAGTCGGCCTTCTCGCTGCTCCGCCCGACGCTGCCCTTGATGAAGGCGGTCAGCCTGATCGACCGCGCGTGGAACGACGAGTTCCTCGACGGCTTCCTCGCGCTCGAGACCTGGGGCAACGACAACGTCTCGATCCCCGGCGAGTTCTACCGGACCTTCATTCGCGACCTGTACCAGCAGGACCTGCTCATCAAGGGCGGGATGACGCTGCGTGGGCACCGGGTCGATCTGAAGAAGCTCGTGTGCCCTACCCTCGCGGTCAGCTTCGAGCACGACAACATCGTGCCCGGGCCGAGCGCGGCGGCGTTGATCGAGGCCTGCGGCGCGAAGGACAAGCAGCACCTGCACCTGCACGGCGGTCACGTCGGCGCGGTGGTCTCGAAGCACGCCGCGAAGACGCTATGGCCGCAGTTGGTCGCCTTCTACGAGCGCCATGACGCGCCTCCTGCCAAGGGGGCGGCGTGGAAAGCAGAAGCAGCCCCGGCTACCTCGAGCTCCTCCGGACGCGCCCCGCGTACCGGGCGATCTGGCTCGGGTCGGTCGTCAGCCTCGCGGGAGACTGGTTCACGCTGATCGCGCTGTACTCGCTCCTCGAGCACTACACAGGGAGCAGTGAGAGCGTCGGGTTGATGTTGCTGACCCGGTTCCTGCCGCCGGCGTTCCTCTCGCCGGTGGCGGGCGTGGTGGCGGACCGGTTCTCGCGCAAGCACCTGATGCTGGCGTGCGACCTGCCAGCTCGCCCGAACTCGGGGTCGGCCTCCTGCTGGGCATGCGCGGCGTGGGGCGCTGATCGGCCCGCTCCTCGCGCGGCGGCTCGGCGGGGACAGCCCGGAGTTCCTCGCGCTCGCCCATACCGGCGTCGCGACGCAGTGGGTGTTCTCGAGTTCGCTCATCAACCTGCGCGTCGAAGATCGGTTCCGTGGGCGTGTTCGCGGTCGACTTCATGCTGTACCTGCTGGTGCTCGGGTTCTCGAGTTGGCTCGGCGGCCTGGTGCTCGACGAGTTCCACGTGCCTCCGCGGATGCTGATGGCGGCGTGCGCGGTGCTGTCGTGCGGCTCGGGGCTGGTGTGGTGGTGGCTGCGTCGGGGCCGCGGGGATGACCCGGTGCAGACACCTCGAGGGGTGAGGTAGCCGCGTCGAGACGACCGCCGTCAGCCGCCGTCGTAGATCTCGTCCCACGACGCGGGCGGAGGGCTCTTGACGCAGGTCGCGCACCTCGTGACGTAGCGCGCGGTCACTTCGTCCTCGGGCAGCACCTTCGCCAACGCCTGGAACGCGGCGAGCGCCTCGGCGAACTTCCGCTCGGTCCACAGCGTGTACGCCGCCGCATAGGGGATGACCCACTCGAACGCGGCGACCTCGCTGATTGGCGCGAGCAATTCGAAGATACGAATCGGCTGCCCTTCGCGGCCCATGCGGACGGTGTCGATGGGACGGAAGAGGTAAGTCTCCTTCGCCTTCGCGAAGAGCGCCTCGCCGACCACCGTGCGCACCCCGTAGCGCTTGGCGAGGGCCTCGAGCCGGAACGCGGTCGCCACCGGCTCGCCCATCACCGTGTAGTTCACGCGGTGGACCGTGCCCATCTCGCCGACGACGGTGTCACCCGTCTCGAGGCCCGCGCGGAGCACGAGCTTGTGGCCGCACTTCTCTTCCCACTCCGTGCGCTTCTCCTCGAAGCGGGCCTGCATCCGCACCGCGGCATCACAGGCTTCCTCGGCGTCATTGGGGGTCGCCACCGGAGCGCCCCAGAAGGCCATCAGCCCGTCACCGAGGTACTTGTCGACGTGGCCGCCGCGATCGAGCACCAGGGTGGTCATCTCGCTCAAGTAGTCGCGCAGCACCGCGACCACGACCGAGGGGTCCTTCTGGTTCGAGACGTGGGTGAAGCCCTCGATGTCCGAGAAGAAGATCGTGAGCTCGCGCCGCTCGGGGCGCATCAACTTCAGGTCCTGCTCGACACGGCGGAAGACGTCGGCGCGAACCGCGCCACCGAGGGCGCGCAGCATGAAGTCACGCAGGCCCTGCTCGAGGGTGCGCGCGTACCCCAGCGACGCGAGGAAGGTGACGCTGCACGCGAGAATCGGCGCGACCATCACCACTTGCCGCTGCTGCGTGACGTAGAGCTGCCGGCCCATCAGCGCGGCGACCACCACCACGAGGGCGATCGTCGCCAACCACGCCAACCAGCCCGGGCGACGCATCAGGCTCGACCACATCACGGCGAGGATCGCGCCGGCGAAGGCAAAGGCGACGGTGAACCAGAAGTCGAGCTGGGGCGTCACGCGGGCGATGCCCTGCCCCTTCGCGACGTCGGTGATCGCCTGGGCCCAGATCGCCCCGCGGGTGAGCGACCCGACCGGCGTGGCGAACTGAGGGGAGGTGCGCTCGTCGACCAGCACCACCACCCGCCCCGCGAGATCGTTGTCGTGGTGCCGCACGCCGCGCCCGGCCTCGTCGTCTTCCCGGTTCACCAGCAGCCGCCACGCCGACACCGCGCGCTTCATGGTGCCGCGGCCCGATCGGCCGGCCTCGTCCGAACTCCAGCGCAACGACAGAAAGCCCTGCTCGTCGATCGGCACGCCGGGCTGCTCGGGCCCGCGCAGCAGGCCTCCCTCGACCGTCAGCGAGCTCATCGGACCCGGGCGACTGCGCAAGGCGATCCCCGGCACCAGGCCCGAGCCTTCCGACAGCCGGGTGGTGTTCACCAGCAGCGGCACCACGCGCACCACGCCGTCCGGATCGGGGATGAGCCGCATGCTCGCCGACGGAACCTCGGGCATCAGCAAGGCAGCCACTGGCGCGTCGATCGCCCCCGCCCGCGGCGCATGCTCCGGGTCGAAGCCGAGCACCTGCACCCGGCTCAACTTCTGGAGCAGCAGCTCGTCGGTCACTTCCGCCGCGTCGTCGGCCGCGGTCAGGCTGCGGGTCGTCGGCGTCCCCTTCAGTTCGAGCGCCGTGGCGAGCTCGCGGGTGCGCGTCTCGTTGGTCGACCCCGCCCACACGGTGAACTTCCCGTCGGCGGCCAGCACGTACGCCGTGGTCCGCAGCAGCAGCGCGCGGCGCAGCAGCGGGAACGCCTCGGCCTCGGTCTCGACCTCCGCGAGGCGTACCAGCACCGGCGTGAGAGGACGGTCGGCCGGCCGGCGGGTGTCGCGGCGCCAGTCGAAGCCCAGCACCACCTTGCCCCCCAGCTTGCGGAGGGTCTCGGCGAAGCGCTGATCGTCGGTGCGCGGATCTTCCCCCTTGCACGGCGAACACTGCCGCGCGGACACGTCGGCGAACGACTCGTCGATGAAGACCATCGCCGCGCCCTCGCGCACTGCCTGCTCGGCCACCTCGCCCAGGAGTTCGCGCGGCCAGGGCCGCATGGCCCAGTCGGGGTGCTCCGATTCGCGCGCGTTGGTCAGGGTGTCTTCGTCGACGTTCACCAGCACCACGCCGTCGGCGCGCTCGGCCATGCCGCCCAGTTCGCGCGCCCGCCAGTCGACGGTGCGGTTCTCGAGCTGCTCGAACCACAGGCGGATCGGCACGTGCCAGCGGGCGTCGCCGTCGAGTTCCCGGCGCTCGACGCGGAAGTACGCCAGGCCCCCGAACACCAGGCCGACCACCGTCGCCCACAGGAAGGCCACGCCGAACTTCTGCAGGAAGCGGAGCCCGGCGCTCTGGATGGGGTTCGTCGCCACGCGCGGCAGACTATGCTGGCCGCCTATGAACACGTCACCCTCATTGATGCAGGCGATGCTCGTCGGCGCGGCGCTGGTCGGCCTCACGGCCTGTGACCTCACCAAGATCGGCAACCAGGCGACGGCGAGGACGGTGGCGGTCTCCACGCTCCTGACGACGCCGGCCGTCGAGGTGAAGGCGGCCGCGGTGGCCGGCAACGGCTTCGACGCCAGCATCCCCGACCTCGACGCGGGCCTCACCTTCGACGCGGGCGTGCTGCTGACCGACGCCGGCTTCGCGGTGCCGGCGCAGAACCTCGCGTTCGTGTTCTTCGGTCAACTCCAGGGCGCGAACCTCGACCTCGCCCCCACGGGCACCCCCGGCGCCGACGCAAAGCTGACCGAGGTAGGCGGCCCGACGTTCACCCTCGACGACATCGGCGGCGGCAACTACGCGCTCTCGCCCGACGCGGGCTTTTCCTACAAGGACAACGCGACCTACCAGTTCATCTTCGTGGCCCAGTCGCAGACCTACGTCGCTGAAGTGGCGCGCGTGCCGGCGAAGGAGAACATCGCCCAGTTCCACCCCGCCCCCGGGTTCGTCGAGCTCAACGCCGCCGACGATCTCGTCTTCACCCGGCCCGATCCACCGCAGGGCCAGGACCGCACCTTCGGCTTTGTGAACGTGTTCCCCATCAACCGCCAGGGCAGCCAGGGGCAGCCGACGTACACCAACATCCCCACTACAGCGCTCGGGTTCCTCAAGCTCGTGGTGGCGCCCAATGAATGGAAGCAGACCACGGTGACCATCCCCGGCAGCGCGTTCCCCACCCGCGACGCGAACTACATCGTGGTGTTCCAGAGCGCGAAGCTCGGCGGGCCGAAGTCGGACAACCTCTTCTCGGGCTCGGCGATCCTCGCGGGCACCGCCGACGTAGCGGTCGTCAAGACGCGGAAGTAATCGAAGGCGCTACTCGCGAACGAGCTCGAGTTCGACCTTCCCGGCGAGTTTGTTCGCGAGCAGCAGCCCGGTGATGCGCTCGGCCTCATCGCGCGTCAGTACGTTGCGGAAGCCGTCGGCGTCCTGCACTTCGGCTTCGAGCACGGCGCCGCGCGCGATCCACCGCATCCACGTGCCGTCGGGGAGCATCGCCGGCAAGACGCCCTTCACCGGCCACATCTCCGGGCGACTCGAGAGCATCGCCCCGAGAGAACTGGCGACCGGCCGCAGCTCGGCCACCCCTTCATCGGCATAGAGGAACGGTGGCGCCCCGTGCGCCAGGTCGTCGGTGGAGTCGTCGAAGAGGTAGCCGAAGCGGCTGGGGATTCGGCCGGTGAGCGCAAACAGGGCGATCACGCTCTCGTCGTCGCCCAGCCGCCGCGCATGGAGGATCCGCCGATCGCCGGCCAGGGTGCTCACCGCCAGCTTGAAGATCGGCCGCATCGTCGCCGCTTGGCGAGTCACCCGCGCGATCAACTCCGCGCGCAGCTTCTGCAGTTCGGAGGTGAAGGCGGTGTCGGCCGCGCGCGCCTTTTCGTCGAGCGACGCCTGGGCAACCCCCAGCTTCCGTTCAGCGTCCACGAGGAAGAGCCCCAGCGAGTCGGTCTTCGCGAGCGCCTCGATCTTCTCCAGGGGAGCACCTCCTGCCGCGCGCACCGCCCCGAGCAACAGCGCGCCCTGCTCTTCCAGGCGCTTCCGCTCTTCGGCCCACCGGCGCCGGGCCTGGCCGTGCGCCGCCTGGAGTTCGAACCACGCGCTGTACGCCGCCTCGAGCGTCTCGACGCTCCGGGCGCGGGCGAGCGCCTGGCTGCCCAGCACTTCGGCGTCGGGCCCGAGCTCAGGCGCCTCGATGATCGACGTTGGGTGGCTGATCGCCCCCACGGCCGGCGTGTCGACCGGCGTGTCGTGTGGGAGTCGCTTCACCATCGCTTCACGCGGTGTGGGTGGCCGCCGTGGTGACCGGCTTGTCCTCGGTCGTGCCGTTCGCGCCCTTGCCGATGCGCGCCTTCAGATCGTCGCGCAGCTCCCGGCCTGGCTTGGGCGCCAGCATCAAGCCCAGGCCGACGCCGACCAGCACGCCGGCGCCGAAGAGCGCGAGCGCGGGAACCAGCCGCTCGGTCCCCGACCGGCGAGACTCGAGGCCCACGAAGTCCAGCAGATCATCCCTATCGACGTCAGGCAGCTTCTTGCGCAGCGATCGCCACATGGTGTGTCTCCTTCAGCGGTTCACTTCGACTCAGTCTTCTTCGCGCTCGCGTTCGCCAGCACCCCGTCGATCGCCGCTTCAGCGACGTCGAGCAGCCGATCGCGCACGGCAGGGATCGCGGCGAGCTTCATGCCCAGGCGAATCAACCGCGAGGTCGTCGGGGTGAACAGGCCACCGCCCACGACGTACCCGGCCCCCAGCGCCGCCGCGACCATCGCGTACGGCGCCTGCGTGACCTTCTCCGTCAGGCCCACTGCGTCGGCCACGCCGTTGAGCGCGGAGTTCGCTTCCTTCGCCAGGTCGACCACCGTCTCGGTGATCGCTGGCGGCTGCCAGGTCTGGCGCTTCTCGGTCTCGTCGCTCATCGGCGAGACGCCCATCGCCCGACGAGAAAGCCGACGGCCACCGCCCCGAGGAGCGTCGTCCCCGGGTTCTTGCGGATGAAGTCCTTCACCTGTTCATTCACTTCCGCCAACTTCTCCGTCGCCTGCTCGATCTGGGGTGCGAGGCGCTCCTGGAGGTCACGGAGGGGATCAGCCTCGGGCTGGGCTGTCTGCTTCGGCTCTGGTTGAGGCTGCGTGGCGTCGTTCATGTCGTCGCCGTCCTTTCGTCACTTGCGGGAAAAGAGTCGGGAGATCGCGTAGCCGACGAGGAGCGCGCCTCCGATGGAGAGGATCGGGTGCTTCTTCACCAGGGCGCCCCACTTCGTGCGCGGCCCCCCAAGGGTCATTTCGACGGCGTGGAGCCGGTCGACCAGCCGCTCGCGCGCCATCGTCACCCGGGCGCGGGCTTCCGCAGCGTTCGCCACCGGCACCAGCGCGCGGGGAGGTGCCTTGATGATCGCGCTCACGGACGCTTCTCCTCGTGGTGGGGCAGGATGACCGCCCTCGACGACTCGAACTCGGCCACGGTCGCGTTCATCACCTTGCGCGCCCCGAGCTGGCGACCCGCCACCGCGATGCCCACGCCGGCGAGCAGGAGGTTGAAGAAGCCCACCAGCAGGAAGGCGAGGTCAGCAGCCATCACCCGGCGCAGGGCCAGCGCCAGCGCGATACACAGAAAGCCGTAGCCGACGAGGATCAGGGGGGCGAGCGCCGCCATGAGCCCCAGCCGAAGGCCGATGAAACGCGCGTCTTCCGCCAACTCCACGCGGGCGAGGCGCACGTGCTCCGCCACCAGCTCGCTGAAGGCATCGACCAGCTCGCGAAGTTGAATTCCGAGGGCCATCGCCGCCGACTGTACACCCGCTCGCGGTTGCGCATTGCCGATGAATCACCCGGGGCCTTCGCATACGGTCCGCGCCATGATCACCACCCTGATGATGTTCAGCGTGCTCGCGGCGCCGCCCTCGGGCCTCCACCCGAAGAACCGGCCGTACGACGCCCAGCACTACAAGCTCGAGGTTCGCCAGGGTGAAGGCGGCACCTTCGCCAACACCATGACCGCGACGCTCAAGGCGACGAAGGCGATGCCGGAGATCGAGCTCGACGCCTACGATCTCAAGATCACCGCGGTGAAGGTCGACGGCGAAGCGGCCGAGTTCAAGGAGACCTCCTCCGTCGAGTCCCACACCGGGGTGGTGAAGATCAAGCCGAAGAAGGCCATCGCCGCCGGCAAGGACACCGTCGTCGAGATCACCTACTCGGTGACGGCGGGCATCTCGAACGCGGGCCTCTTCACCTCCACCGAGCCCGACGTGGCCAACGCCCTGCCCGGCTTCTTCACCCACCTCGAGCCGAACTACGCCCAGCGCTTCATGCCGGTGAACGACACCCCGGCCGACAAGGCGACCAGCGAGATCTTCGCCATCGTCGACGGGCGCTACCAGGTCATCTCCAACGGTCGGAAGGAGAAGGACGAGACGTTCTCGGAAGACGGCAAGAACCTGCGCCGCGTGCAGTGGAAGCAGGAGCAGCCGCACAGCCCGTACCTCATCGCGCTGGCCGTCGCCCAGCTCGAGCCGATCCTCGTGACCGACGACATCCCCTCGACGCTCTGGGTGCCCCCGGGCGCGAAGGACCGTGCGTTCGTCGCCGTCGACGTGCTCAAGGGCCTCTACAACTTCCAGGTCGGCTTCACCGGCACCAGGTACCCCTTCGCCAAGCTCGACGTGGTGTCGGTGCCCCGCTTCTATTTCGGGGGCATGGAGAACACCTCGGTGATCTTCGAGCGCACGTCCGCGCTGCTCGTCGATCACAAGAACGACCAGCTCGCGCGCAGCAACATCGTCGGCCTGCTCTCGCACGAGATGGCGCACCAGTACTTCGGCGACTGGGTCACCTGCGCCTGGTGGGACGAGGTCTGGCTCAACGAGGGCTTCGCCAGCTACCTCGGCAACCTCGCGTGGGACGACTACAACGACAACGACGAGGCCGAGGTGAGCACGGCGGCGCGGCTGGTTGAGGGCTACTTCCCCGAGGAAGACGGGCCGCACGCGCACCCGCTGGTCGTCAAGGGCATCCCCGGCGAGGACGCCTTCGACAGCACCACGTACACCAAGGGCGCCAACGTGCTCCGCATGCTCGAGCTGTGGATCGGCAAGCCCGAGATGAAGAAGGTGATGAAGGCGTACCTCGAGAAGAACGGCGGCAAGGCCGTCACCAGCGACGACTTCTTCAAGGCCGTCTTCGAGGTGACCAAGAAGGAGAAGGAGCTCAAGCCCTTCAAGGAGGCCTGGCTCAACAAGAAGGGCTACCCGGTGATCTTCCCCGACACCTCGTACTCGGGCGGGAAGCTCACGGTCACCATTCGCCAGCAGCCGAACCACGCCGGCGAGAAGGGCGCGTTCGTCTTCAAGCTGCCGATCGTGATCCACCGCGCGACCGAACCTTCCTACACCAGGGAAGAGCTCATCACCGTCGACAAGCCCGAGGTGAAGGTCGTCATCGACGTGCCCGCGGCCCCGCAGTGGATCAACTGGAACAAGAACTTCGGCGCGCTGGCGAAGGTGAACCCCACGGCGGTCAGCGAGGACCAGTGGGTCGACGCCGCCCGCAACGATCCCGATCCCGTGTGGCGCCTGCTCGCGACCTGGCAGTTGATGGGGGAGCTGGGCAGCAAGCAGCTCAAGGCCGAGACCAAGCCGACCGACGCCGCGATGGGCGCGATCCTCGACGTCTTGAACAAGGACCCGTCGGCCTACGTGCGCGAGGCGGTGCTCGATCGCCTGGCCAACACCCGCTTCAAGAAGCTGCCCCCGGAGTTCGCGGCGCCCCTGCTCCTCCTCGCCAAGCGCCCCGAAGGCCTGAGCGAAGACCCCGCCGGGTACATCCGCGTACGCAACGGGGCGATCGAGGCCCTGGGCCGCGTCGCCTCGCCCGACGGCCACAAGTGGATCCTCGAGGAGCTCGGCAAGCGGGAGATCGAGATCAACTACCTCGCAGGGTACGCGGCGGCTGCGGCCCGCATGAGCACCGACGCCTCGCTCGGGCAGCTCCGCGCGACGCTGGTGACCCAGAAGGGGCGCGGCGCCGCCTACTACCGCCGCG
>JBBRUE010000138.1:0-10985 GCA_038248085.1 Myxococcales bacterium
GATCGTCTCGGCCGAGACCCGCGTCTACCTGTGGAACGGCACGACCTGGGCGACGCTGCCGTCCGACCCATTGTCGGCGCCGATCAACGATCTCGCCTGGTGCGGCACCGAGCTCTGGGGCGCGGGCGCCAACGGGGCGATCTTCAAGGGCTCCCCCGCCACCCTCGCCCTCAACGGCTCGCCGACCAGCGCGCCGCTCTTCGCGCTGCACTGCCCGACCCCGACCGAGATCTGGGTCTCGGGCACGCAGTACCTCGCCTCGCGCACGGCCGCGAGCGGCTGGGTGCAGCGGCAGGACGACTCGATCTCCCAGGCCCCGTGGCAGGCCGTGTGGAGCCCGGGGGCCGGGGAAGGCTTCGCCTTCGGCGACGCGATGTTCGGCGTGTACTGGGACAGCGAGGCGCTCCAGCTCCAGGACTCGACGGGCCCCATCGGCATCGACGTGGCGACGGCGATGTGGGGCAACAAGATCGACAACCTCTACATGGTGGGCCTCTCGAAGCTGCCCTCGGTGTTCGGGTTCATGCTCCGCTTCAATGGCATCACCTGGTCGCTCGTCGACTCGGGGGCCTCGCGCAAGGGCACCTCGCTGTTCGGGAAGTCGAACAACGAGATCTGGCTGGGGACCGAGGGCGGCGGCGTCTTGAAGGCCGTGCCCCCGAACTGAGCGCGGGTCAGGCGGGAGACACGGTCTTCGCGGCCGGCTTCGTCAGCGGCACCGGCCAGAAGTGATCGATCACCCCGCGCCACGCGGTCGCGGCCAGCGCCACGCCGAAGGCAATCGCCCAGTCCTGGAGCGAGAGCATCTCGAGGTGGAGCGCCCGGGCCAGCGGCGGAATGGCCATCGCGACCGGGAGGCTGAGGCCGCACGCCCCCCACACCAGCCAGACCAACGGGCGATGCGGCAGCAGGTTGCTCCGCTTGCCGCGCAGGGCCGCCCACTCGACCAGCACCATCACCTGGTAGCCCATCAGCAACGCGGCCCAGGCCACCGAACGCGCCGCCACTTCGCCGCTGCCCTGTCTCGACCAGTAGAGGCCCAGGGCCGCGCCGGTCAACGCGACGCCCGCCAGCACTGAGCGGATCATCGCGCGGCGCGGCAGCAACGGGGCGGTGGGCGCCCGCGGCGGTTGCAACATGAGGCCCGGAGGGGCCGGCTCGGACTGGAAGACCACCGCCGACACGGGGTGAATGATGAGCTCGAGCCACACGAGGTGCACCGGCAACAGCATCATCGGGATCCCCAGGACGGGCGCGAGGAAGGCGAGGGCCACGATGGGGATGTGGAAGGCGAGGATGTAGAGGAACGCCGCCTGGATGTTGGTGAAGAGGTGCCGCCCCTCGCGCACCGTGGTGACGATGGAGGCGAAGTCGTCGTTGAGGAGCACCAGGTCTGACGCCGCCCGCGCCACCTCGGTCCCCCGCTTGCCCATGCTGATGCCGATGTCGGCCAGGCGCAGCGCCGGCGCGTCGTTGATGCCGTCACCGGTCATCGCCACCACCTCGCCCGCCTTCTTGAGCGCGGCGACGATGGCGTACTTCTGCGCCGGGCTGATGCGGGCGAAGAGCGTGGTGGTCTGCACCCGGGCGTCGAAGGCCTCGGGCGTCAAGGCGGCCAGCTCGTCGCCCGTCACCACCGAGTCGGCGTGCTCGAAGCCCGCGGCCTCGGCGATCGCCCGGGCGGTCAACGCGTGGTCACCGGTGATCATCTTCACGCGGATGCCAGCGGCGCGGCACTCGGCGACGGCGGCCGCCACCTCCGGCCGCAGCGGGTCGCGATACCCCAGCAGGCCGACCAGCCGCAGCCCGGCCTCGTCGCTCGTGCGGTCTTTCGACAGCGAAGGCAGTTCCTTCACCGCGACGGCGAGCACCCGCATGCCGGCGGCGGCGAGTTTCGCGTTGGCGGCCTCCGCGCGCTGCCGTTCGTCCGGCGTCACCGTGCAGTGCTCGAAGATGCCTTCCAGGGCCCCCTTCGCCGCGACGAGCGCGCGCGCACCGTCGGCCGACGTCCACCCGTGAGACATGTGTTTGCCGAGGGCGTCGAAGTCGTGATCGCTCGTCAGCCGCCAAGCTTCTCGGACCTTGACCGGGTCGACCCCCTTCGCCACGGCTCGCAAGTCGATGGCACGTTCCATGGGGTCGACCGGGGCGGGCTCTGAGGCCAGCACCGCGAGCTCGAGCAGACCGGTCTCGGTGATCGAAGGCGACAGGCACAGCGTCTCGTCGAGCTCGAAGCGCCCCGCGGTCAACGTGCCCGTCTTGTCGGTGCAGATGACGGTCGTCGAGCCCAGGGTCTCCACGCTGGCCAGCCGGCGCACGAGCATGCCGCGCTTGCCGAGCCGGAAGGCACCGACGCTCAGGAAGAGCGTAAGCACGAGGGGGTATTCCTCGGGGATGGCCGCCATCGCGAGGCTGATCGCGCCGAGCAGCGCCTGCTTCCACGTCTCGCCGCGCACCAGGCCCAGCGTGAAGACACCCGCGGCCACCACCACCGCGACGATCGACAGGAGCCGGACCAGCTTCCCGGTGCGCTTCTGGAGCGGGGTCTTCGAGGAATCGGCGCCCGCGACGAGGGTGGCGATGTTCCCGAAGCGGGTCTTGAGGCCCGTCGAGATGATCTCCGCGAAGCCGTGACCGGCGAGCACGAGGGACCCTGCGAAGACCTGCTGCTCGGGCGTGGGGGGCTGCTGCGCTGCCGTGGGGGGGTGCTTGGCCTGCGGCTCCGACTCGCCAGTGAGCGGCGACTCGTCGAGGGCGAGGTTGGCGGCCGAGCGCACCACGCCGTCGGCGTGCACCACGTCCCCTTCCTGGAGGGCGAGCAGGTCACCGGGCACCAGGTCTGCGGTGGGCACCGTCATCAGCGTCCCGTCGCGGACGACCTGGGCCAGTGGCGCCACCGCCTCGGCCAGCTTCGCGAGCGCCGCGTGGGAGCGCGCCTCGAGGAAGATGTCGACGCCCAGCACCGGGACCAACGCCACGGCCATGATCACCCCGTCGCTGATGTCACCGAGCACGAAGTACAGCAGCGACGCACCGCCCAGCATGATCGCCATCGGGTCGGCGAGCATCGAGAGCACCCGCTTGAGCCCGGCCAGGCGTTCCTTCGCCACGAGCCGGTTGGGACCGAACGTCACCAGTCGCGCCGCAGCCTCTGCCTTCGTCAGGCCGAGGAGCTTGGGAGGGATCGACGAACTGGTCACCGGGGCAGTCATGGCAGGGTCGATACCCGCGCCGACCCACGCGCGCCCTGCCATCGGACGCGACAGTTTTGCGCCTCAGCTGAGGGCTGCTCAGGGCTGCTTCACGAGCTCGACGCGACGGTTCTTCGCCTGCACGGGAGGTTGGCAACCCCTCAGTGACAGGAACCCCGGCGCGCCGCTCATCGCCGCGAGCAGAGTGGCTGGCCCGCACCCTTCGCACCGCCACGCAGGATTCGCGTCGGGGCGCGCAGCCCACGCCAGTGATCCTGCATCACTCGAAGGGCACGGGTGATGCTCCACCCCGTCCCGAAGTGCAGCAAAGGAGGCAGTCATGAGGACGCTCTTCGCCGCCGTCTGTGCGCTGACGTTCCTCGGGTGCGGTGTTGGAGTGGACGATTCACTCGAACCCGCACTCCCGGCAACGTCCGTCGCCAAGAGTGAAGCCGCCGTCAGCAAGGGCGAGATCGAGCCAGATTCCGAGTTGACGATGCGGTTGGAGATCGTCGGCACCAAGGACGGTCTCATCTTCAAGCTCGTGCAGGACCCCGTGGAGGATCGGTTCCGCTATCCGGTGGACGTGAGCAATCCGCCACCGGCGATTCCCGCGCCGCGCTGCCCGGCCTGCCGCTGAGAGGTCACTGACCCAGCGTGCAGGAGCAACGTCCGGAGGTCCGCCAGGGGAAGTTTCCCGAGGGGCCTGCCGGGCGTTGCATTTTCCGCTGAAGGTCAGCGAGGCCCGTGATCGTGATCGTGGTGATGGTGCTCGTGGGAATGGGTGTGCCCATGCGCGTGCGCCTGCGGACGGCGCCCCTCGAGCCACTGCAGCCAGGCGTCGATGCCCTCCCCGGTGCGCGACGAGACCTTGATCATCTTCGGGTTGGGCATCACGCGCGCCAGCGCCTCTTCCAGCGCCGCCACCGAGAAGTCGCCGACGTGAGGCAGCAGGTCGATCTTGGTGAGCACCACCAGGTCGCAGTTGCGGAACATCGTCGGGTACTTGAGGGGCTTGTCTTCGCCCTCGGTCACCGCGAGCGCCACCACGTTGGCCGCCTGGCCGAGATCGTAGACGGCCGGGCACACCAGGTTGCCGACGTTCTCGATGAAGAAGACGTCGGTCTCGCGCCACTTCATGTGGTGGAGCGCGTCGTGCACCATGTCCGCGTCGAGGTGGCACGCGTTGCCGGTGGTGATCGCCTCCGAGGGAATGCCCGCCTTGTTGAGCCGCTGGGCGTCGCGATCGGTGGCGAGATCGCCGCTCACCGCGCCGTAACGCAACCGGCCCTTGTCGAAGCGCGAGGTGGCCTCGAGGAGCGCCGTCTTGCCCGAGCCCGGCGAGCCCATGAGGTTGATCGCCAGCACCCCCGCCTCCACGAAGTGGGCGCGGTTGTGTTCCGCCTGGTGATCGTTCTTCGCGAGGATCTTGTCGTGCACGTCGACCGGCACGAGCTTCGGGTCTCCACAGCCACACACGTCACACATGTTCTGCGACCTCCAGCTCGAGATGGGCCAGCACGATCTCATCGCCGGCGACGAGCTGCGCCGGCTGCTGGCAAGTGGGGCAGCGCAGCGGTCCCCCGGCGACCGGCGCGACTCCACAACGGGGGCACTTCCAGGTGGCGGGGACGTTCTCGATGGTCAGCTTCGCGCTGGCGCAGATCGTCTTCTCGCGAAAGGTGTCGAAGGCGATGGCCAGCAGGCGCGCATCGACCCCGGAGATCTCGCCGATCTGCACGGTCAGCCCATGCACCGCGAGCGCGCCGTTCTTCCGCGCCTCGTCCTCGACGCGATCGATCAGCGATTGGACGATCGAATACTCGTGCATGTCAGCGGCCCTCGAAGGTGGGGGTTCGCTTCTCGAAGAAGGCGGCGATGCCTTCCTTGAAGTCGGCGCTGTCGGCCGAATGGGCCAGGGCCTCGAGCTCGCGGTCGAGGTGGAAGTCGAGGCGATCGACACCCGCAGACTCGTTCATCAGCCGCTTGGCCGCTGCGTACGAGGCGGTGGGTCCCGCCGCGAGCCGACGGGCGATGGCCATCAGGTCGGTCTCGTAGCTCGCGTCGGGGAGCACCTCGCTGACGAGCCCCAGCTCCTTCGCTTGCACCGCCGAGAGCCGGGGGTTGAGCAAGGCGATGTCCATCGCGCGGCGCAGGCCGACCAGCTTGGGCAGGAAGAAGGTCGAGCTCTCGGCGCCGCACAGCGCGGTCTTGAAGTACGCGTACTCGAAGGTCGAGCGCTCGGAGGCGATGACGAGGTCGCAACACATCGCCAGGCCCATGCCCCCGGCCGCGGCCACCCCATCGACGGCCGCGATCACCGGCTTGGGGGCCCGGCGCAGCTCGGAGATGGTGCTGTGGAGGTACTCGAGGATCTGTTTGAAGATCGCGCCGAAGCCCGGCTGCTGGGCGCGCGAGTCGGGGGTGAGGTAGCCCATGTCGCGGGGGTCACCGCCCGCGCGGATGTACTTGAGGTCGGCGCCGCTGCAGAAGATGCCGCCCGAGCCGCGCACCACCAGGCAGCGCACCTTCTCGTCACGCGCCAGCTGCAGCCCGGCCTTGCGGAGCTCGCGCGCGGTCTGCACGTCGAGGGAGTTGAAGCGATCGCGGCGATCGATGGTGAGGATGCCCACCCCGCCGTCGTGCGTCACGCGGATGTGGGTCGCGGGCGTCTCCATCAGCAGATCCTCGGGAGCGGCTCGCCTTCAGGCTCGGCGAGCAACCGCCGACCGAAGCCGGTGTCGAGCACCAGCTTGCCGCGCGGCTCGGCGATCGCGGTGCCGATGATCGCCGCGTTGCGCCCCAGCGGGTGCGCCCGCAGCGCCGCGAGCACGCGATCGGCCGCGTCGGGGCGCACGCCGATCAACGCCTTGCCCTCGTTGGCCACGTGGAGCGGATCGATGCCCAGCAGCTCGCTGGCCGCGCGGGCCGCCTCGCTGACCGGCACGGCGAGTTCCTCGAGCAGCACGCCCACGCCGGCCTTACCCGCCATCTCGTGGAGCGCGCTGGCCACCCCGCCCCGCGTCGGGTCCTTCATCGCCACCACCGAGTCGCCCCCGGCGGCGAGCACGCACTGGACGAGGTCGAACAGCGGCGCCACGTCGGAGACCAGTTCGCCTGCGAGCTGCAGCTTGTTGCGCACGGCCATCACCGCCAGGCCGTGATCGCCGACCGTGCCGGTGACGATGATGCGATCGCCCACGCGCAGGCCGTTGTCGCGCACCACGCGATGGGTGAGCGCCACGCCGGTGGTGTTGATCACCAGCGCGTCGATCTCCCCCTTGCCCATCACCTTGGTGTCGCCGGTGAGGATCGGCACCCCGACCTCGCGGCAGGTGGCCTGCATCGACGCCTGCACGCGCTCCAGCACGTCGCGCTCGAGCCCCTCTTCGAGGATCACCCCGCAGGTGAGCCCCAGCAGCTTCGTCGCCCCCATCATCGCCAGGTCGTTCACCATGCCCGCAATCGACAGCCGACCGATGTCGCCGCCCGGGAAAAACAGCGGGTGGATGACGTGCGAGTCGGTGGTGACGATCAGGTACTGGTCGCCGATGCGGATCGCGGCGCCGTCGTCCATCGCCGACAGCCCCACCCCATCGACGGGGATGTCGTCGGCGCCGCGCATGAAGACCTCTTCGATCAGCATGCGCATCGCCCGCCCACCGCCGCCGTGCCGCATGGCGATGCGTTGGTTGTGTTTCACGATGCCTGGAATCGAGTTCATGACACGCCCCGCAAATCGAGATGACCGCCGTACTGGTGCCAGATGCGGCAGGTGCCTTCGCTCGACACCATGCACGCGCCCACCGGGTTCTCCGGCACGCACTCCTTGCCGAACAGCGCGCAGGCCTTGGGGCCCTTGCTGCCGGACATGATCTCGCCGCAGATGCACTGCCCGAGCAGCTTCGGCGGCGCGTAGTCCCACAGCCGCGAGACCTCGATCTGAAAGCGCTTGCGGGTATCGAAGGCCGCCCATTCTTCGCGCAGGCGGAGGTTGCCGTTGGGCACGTGCGCAATGCCCCGCCAGCGCCCGCCGGTGGGGGTGAAGACCTTCCACAGCTGGTCCTGTGCCACCCGGTTGCCCTCGGCGGTCACGCAGCGGGGGAACATGTTCACCACCTGCGGGGTGCCGTCGCGCACCAACTCGACGAGCTTCACCAGCGCCGCGAGGATGTCGAGCGGCTCGAAGCCCGCCACCACCACCGGCACGCGGTGGGCGCGCACGAAGTCTTCGAAGATGCCCGAGCCGGTGATGATCGCTGCGTGCCCGGCCGCGAGGAACCCCTCGATGCGCGAGCCGGGCATCTCGGTGACGATCTCCATCACTGGGGGGATGTACTTGTGGGCCGAGAGCACCGAGAAGTTCTTCGGGGGATCGTTGAGCAGCGCCGCGGCCGTCGCCACCGCGGTGGTCTCGAAGCCCGTCGCGAAGAAGACGATCTCCTCGGTGGTGTTTCGCGCGAGCTCGACCGCCTGGTCGATGCCGTAGACCAGCTCGATCTTCGCGCCGTCCCCGCGCACGTCGGCCAGCGACTTCACCGTGCCCGGCACGCGCAACATGTCGCCGTAGGTGCACACCCGCACGCCCTGCAGCGCCAGCGCGACCGCTTCGTCGACCTCCGGCACGTCAGTGATGCACACCGGGCAGCCGGGACCCATCACCACCTCGAGCTCTCGGGGAAACGCGCTGCGCAGCCCGAAGCGCGCGATGGCCTGCTCGTGGCTGCCACAGACGTGCATCACCGTGACCGGCGAGCGCCCCATGCCACTGACGATGGTCTGCAGCCGCTCGCCCAGCGCCTTCCCGAGTGCGGGGTCGCGGAACTTGAGCTGCGCGGTCCCGGGGTCGTTCACGGGCGCCGCTCCCGGCCGGCGCCGACCTCGCCCTCGACGTCCTGGCGCATGAGGTCCTCGGGCTTGCCGTCGAGCAACTCCGCGTACATCGACAGCGTGGCCTCGATCTCGTCGGCGGGGATCTTCCGGATCGCGTAGCCGACGTGGTTGAGGATGTAGTCGCCGGGCACCACGGGCTCGTCGACGATGTGGAGGTGCACGTGCTTTTGCACCCCGAAGAAGTCAACCACGGCCACGAGGCCATCGATCGACACGATCTTACCGGGGACACCGAGACACATCAGGAGGCTCCTTCCAGGAACTGGTGATCCGCGAGACGGGCCGCGGCGACGACGGCCTGGCCGAGCGCCAGCCCTCCGTCACCGGGCGGCACGCGCCGCGGGAGATGAACGTCGAGACCATCGAGGCGTCGCAGCACCTCGGCCGTCAGCCGGGCGTTGCCGAAGCAGCCGCCGGCGAGCACCACCGGCCGTACGTTCTCGCGATCGAGCACCGCGCGCACGGTGGCCGCGGTGGCCGCCCCGAGGGTGGCGTGGAAGCGGGCCGACACCAGCGACGCCGGGCGCCCGGCGATCAGCTCTTTGACGAGGGCGCGCCACATCGGGCGGAGATCGATCTCCCAGGGCGTGCGTGTGCGATCGAGGTCGAAGGGGTACGGGTCGCCGTGCCCGTCTGCCGACTGCTCGAGGGTCATCGCCAGCTGGGCCTCGAAGCTCGCCCGCGGGCGCCCGAGCACCAGCGCCCCGGCCGCGTCGAACACCCGCCCGACTCCGTGGGCCTGCACCACCTGGAGCCCCGCGCGGAGCACCTGCCGCACGTTGGCCACGTCGCGCTCAGCGACCGTCGCGAAGAGGGGCAACGACGCCAGCGGAGGCGCGCCGTCGAAGGCGTCGTCGAGCACCGCGAGGGCCACGCGCCAGGCGTCACGAATGGCGCGCTCCCCACCGGCGAGGTGAAGCCCGCGCACCGTGGCGACCCGCTCGTAGCCGGCGTACCCCGCGAGGAGCACTTCCCCACCCCACGCGGCGCCATCGGGGCCGTAGCCCGTCCCGTCGAAGGCCACGCCCACCACCGGGCCCTGCAACCCGTGCTCGGCCATCACCGCGGCGACGTGCGCGTGGTGGTGCTGCACCCCGATGCGCAGGCGGGCCGGCCGTTCCCGTGCGTAGCGGGTGGTCTCGTAGTCGGGGTGGAGATCGTGGGCGAGGACCTCGGGCTTCACCTCGAGGAAGCGCTCGAGGCGGTCGATCATCGCGGCGTAGCTCTCGGTGGTGGACAGCTCGTCGAGGTCGCCGACGTGGGGGCCGAGGGTGAGCAGTTCGCGGTTGCCGAGACAGAACGTGTTCTTCAGCTGGCCGCCGACCGCGAGCACGGGCTCGCTGAAGGCCACGGGCGCGGAGAATGAGCCCGGCACGTAGCCCCTTGCGCGGCGCAGCAGCACCGGCTCCCCGGCGATCACCCGCGCGACCGAGTCGTCGGTGCGGGTGGCGATCGGGCGATCGTGCACGAGGAAGAAGTCGGCGATGCCCGCGAGCCGCGTCACGGCCTCGTCGTTCTCCACCGCCATCGGCTCGTCGGAGCGGTTCCCCGAGGTCATCACCAGCGGCCGCCCTACCCGGGCCAGCAGCAGCTCGTGCAGCGGGGTGTACGGGAGAAAGAGGCCGATCTGCCGGAACCCCGGCGCCACCGAGGGGGCGAGCCCGTCTTTCATCGCCACCAGCACGATCGGCCGCGCGGGCGAGGTGAGCAGCGCGGTCTCCTGCCGGTCGAGGGTGCCGTAGGCGCGGGCCGCGGGGAGATCGCGCACCATCACCGCCAGCGGCTTCTCGTCGCGGTGCTTGCGTCGCCTCAGCTCGCGCACCACGTCGTCGGCCAGGGCGTCGCACACGAGGTGAAAGCCCCCGAGCCCGCGCACCGCGACGATGTCCCCGGCCAGCAACCGCAGGGCCGCCGCCTCGAGGGGATCAGCCACCGCGAGGCGATGGCCCTTCGCGTCGAGCCACGCCAGGCGGGGACCACACGCCGGGCACGCGATGGGCTGCGCGTGGAAGCGGCGATCGAGCGGGTCCTCATATTCGCGCCGGCAGTCGGCACAGAGCGGGAAGCCCGCCATCGTGGTGCGCGGCCGATCGTAGGGAATCGAGGTCGCGATGCTGAAGCGCGGGCCGCAATGGGTGCAGTTGGTGAACGGGTACTGGAAGCGCCGGGCCGCCGGGTCGTGGATCTCCTCGCGGCACGCCTCACACATCGCGAGATCCGGCGGGATGCTGGCGCGCGCAGGCCCCGATGCCCCACGATCGCTGGGAAGGATCGCGAAGCCCGACGGAGCCTCGGCCTCCAGCGGGTGCCAGCGGAGGCGCTCGATGCGCGCCGCGGGGGGCAGCTCCGTCTCGAGGCGCACGAGGAGCTCGTCGAGCACCGGGGCCGGCGCGAAGGCGTCGATGGTCACGCCCTCGGGGCCGTTCTTCACCGTACCGGTCACTCGCAGGCGATGGGCAAGCTGGTAGACCCACGGCCGGAAGCCGACGCCCTGCACCGTGCCCTCCACCGCGATGCGGCGGCCTGTCGAAGCCAGTCCCACGAGCACCCCTGCCGAGCCGTGGCGTCCGCGCCTCGCTCAGCGGGGGCCTCGGCTTCAAAGAGCGCGCCACACCGGGACGCAGATTCCACGCGCGATCCCCACTGATTGCCAAACCTTGCAGGGTGTGACCGCAGGAAGCGCGCAGATTCTTCGTGCCCTCTGATGGCGGTGCAGAATCTTCGCGGGTGCTGGCGCGGTCGAGCATCGGGGCTGGCGCCCAAGCGCCGTTGGTGGGCTGGCACTGAAGAGCGGCGCACACGCCCGTACATGCAGAGCGGGAAGCAGGCGCGAGGGCGGGTGCACACGTAGAGTGGGGCCGTGCTTCCCCTCCTGATGATGCAGCTCGCCCTGGCCCAGGC
>JBBRUE010000139.1:0-10984 GCA_038248085.1 Myxococcales bacterium
CACTCGGGGGCGGGAATGGCGCGCCGGGTGTGCCAGCGAGGCTTCCGCAGCACGACGACAGAAGGAAGGCCGCGCGAGTAGCGGACCTCGCGGCTGCACACCCCGAGGGCGCCGGCCCACGCCAGCGAGTTCGCCCGCAGCAGTTCGGTCTCGCGCACCGACACTCGCCCGTCGATGCCACGCCCGAGTTGGAGGGCGATGAGTTCTCCCAGTCCGTGGCCGACCTCCAGGAGTGCGTCGGCGTAGACCAACCTTGGGTCATCGAGTTCCGGGTTCGCGAACACCGCCGCTCGCAGTTGATCGAGCGTCAGTGATGGGCGCACAAGGTCGGGAAGGGCCGGCAGCTCGAGTCGCTCTTCGATGCGCGATACGGCCAACGACTCCCCTGAGGGCAGCGTCGGCACCGCCCGAAGCGCCCGACGGACGAGGTCGATGGTGGAAGCAGCCCTTCGAAGGATTGGCTGCTGCATCGACTCGGCGAAGCGCAAGGGCGAGCGGATCACCGCGTCGAGCACGGGGACGGTTCGCGGGTCTGGGAATCTGCCCAGCAGGTCAAACAAGAGGGTCCACAGCGGCCGAGAAGGCTGGCCAGTCACACGAGGCCGCAGCAGGAGATTGTGAAGGGCGCCGGTCAGCCGCGGGTCATCTGCCCAGGCGAGGAGCAGGAGATTTCTATGCGAGAGCCGGCCGGAACCTCCGCCGAGTCCAGAGAGCAGCCGTCCGAACTGCGTCGGGTCCCGCTGCTCGGCGGCGGGCACCCAGAAGAGGCGGCGATCGTCGTGACTCAATCCAGGAATCTGACCCGCACTACCGACCAACCGGGCGGAGAACACCTCGACCAGGCGGGCGAGGCGGGGCGTCCTCCAGGTGCGCCAGGCTTCGAGCGCAGCCATCATGGCCGCCGCATCGTCAGGCGGCGCCCTGAGCGCCCTCCCAAGGACCGGAGCGTCGGGTGCCAGAGTCACTTCCACCGTCGCAACATACCCGCCGCGCGACCAGACGCCTCGCGTTACGCCTTTCGTGCGGCCCGCGTCGGAGCCCTCGCCAGGTCGGCGGTCGTCACATCGCCGCGGGCGGGGCTGAGCCGCACGTCATCGGCGGCCGCCTTGCGCACCTTCGCCTCGCTCTCCTCGCGGGTGTCGAGCGCCTTGGCCTCCTCCTCGGTGCAGACGTCGAAGGCCAACTGCGACACCTCGTCGGCTGGAACCTGGCGCACGAGGCGCAGGTACTCGGCCACAGGCTTGTCCACGCGGTACCAGCCACGCTCCTCGTGGAACTTGATGCCCGCGTAGGTGAAGCGCCGCATCACGATGCCGCGGCGAGGGTCGAACGACTTGAGTCGAACCAGCATCGTCTCCATGGGTTGCCTCACAGCTGAATGTTGATGAGCTTCGCGACGCCCGGCTCCTCGGCGAACTTCGCGTCGAAGCGCAGCGTCGCCACCACGCGCAGCACGCCCGCCGACACGTCGCGGAAGGACTCCAGGCGAATTTGACGCCAGATGCCGACGTGTACGTTCTTCGGGTTGCACAGCAGCGCCACGGTGCGGTTGTTCGCCGCGCCGAGGTTCTCCGGGAAGAGCGGCACCGGCTTTACCGGCACGCCCGAGTAGAGCGCCGGCGTGTCCTCCTCGATAAATCGGTCACCACCCGCTGTTGCGCGGTCGGCCAGCGTGTTGCGGTAGTCGAGTTCCGCGTCGACGCTGGTGAGGAAGGCCATCTGCTTCTTGTCGCGCAGGTACTCGCTCGGCAGCGACTTGAGCATGTCGCGGAGCAGGTTCTTGTTGATGGCCGCGCCCGCCGCGTCGACCAGGTGACTGGTCGTCTGCTTGAGCAGCCCGTCCATCGTCGCGAGGAACGGGTCCGCCGAGGCGGTGTCGCCGTTGATGACGACCTCCTCCATGTCGCGGCCTGCGGCCTCAGCGATCATCTCGAGGATGGTCTGCCGCAGCTCGCCGCGCTCGATGTTGTCCTCGAGCACCTCGTCGGAGAGGTGGACCTCGGCCTTGAACAGCTTGGCGTCGAGTTCGAGGAAGCTGAGGTCCGGTCGGGCGCGATCAGCGGGGGCCAGCGCCGTCGCCTCCTGGCCGGGCCGGAGGATGCGGCTGCCGAACTTCAGCTTCGAGAGCTGATGCTTGGGCGACGCCATCGGGACGACGGTGGCGAGCTGCATCAGCACCGATTGCTTGATGAGCAGCCGCATGAACTTCTGTGCCTGCGCAGGGAGGAGAACGCCGCCGCCGGCGGTGAGGTCCGCGAGCGCGAGGTCGGCCTTCTCGAGCAGCGTGCGATTTGAGGTGTAGCTCATGGTCGTGTCTTTCCCGGGTCAGGGCTCGTGGAAGGAGACCGCCTTGTCGACGCTCTCCCGGTCCATCCGCTTGTTGAGGTCCATCGGCCAGCCGACTTCTTCGGGCTGGGACGTGGTGACGGGCTCCGCCGGCGGGGCGCTGTTGGGGAGCCCGAACTGCTTCTCGACGCGGCCGAGGCGCTGCGCCTGCGCTGTCACCGACTCGGAGAGCGACTTGAAGGACTCGCTCAGCTTCGCGAGGCCGTCGGTGATGGGCGAAAGGTCGACCTTCTTGGCGTCGTCTTCCTTCGGCGCCTCGTCGGACGGGTCTTCCTTCGGGGCCGGCTTCTTCCCGCGACGCATCCGGGCCGCCGCCGCCTTCGCCGCGCTGAGGTTCTCGGCGATCGACTTGGTCTTCTCAGTCTCGTCACCGTCCTCCCCCTCGGAGAGGCCCGCCTGCGCGAGGAGCTGCTCGCCGGTGCTGCGCAGTTGCTCGGCCAGCGCGGTGATGCGCGGGTCGGAGTCGTCGTCGCCGAGCAGTTCGACGATGTCGGTCAGGCTCTCCAATGCGGCGAGCGCCATGCCCAACGGGGAGTCATCGGGCACGTTGGTCTTCTTCGTCTCTTCGGTGTCCATGGAGTCGTCCCTCTTCACGATGAGAAAGCGGCGCAGGTTGGCGGCACGGTCGACGAGGGAGACCTCCTCGACGACCATGTCCACCAGCCGGTGCACGCCGTCTGTGGTGGTGGTCATGCTGCGACCTCCGTTGTTGCCGGCGTCGGCTCGGGCACACGTCGCGCGGAGCCCCCGATGGAGAATCCGGTGAGCTCGCCGGACTTCACCTTCTCCCAGAGCTCATCGCCCTGAACGCGCACCGCCAAGAGCCAGGTGCCCTTGCGCACCGAGGTGTCGCCGAGCGCGAAGTCGGTGGGCGCGAGGAAGCTCTCGAGCACCTTCACCTCGTCGTTGACCCGGAGCCGGTGCATCAGACCCAGGCCGCCGAACTCCTCCATGAAGCGGTGCGCGGCCTCGCGGATCTCGTCGGCCGAGTAGATGTCGCCCTGCGCATCGATGACCTCGGGCTCGAGGACGATGCCCAGCACATAGCGCTCGTCGCTCGGGTCGGTGCCCTTGAGGAGCTTCGTCGGCTTGTCGAACTCCGACTCGTCAGGGTCGCAGAGCCAGTCGTCGATGGCCTTGGTGGTGGGCTCGTAGTTCGCGACCAGCAACTGGGTCAGCACCGACGGCCCCCCGACGCCGCGCATCGCGCCGATCGTCCTCGGCGTGCGAATGCGCTTCACCCAGAAGTCGGAGGTCTTCACCATCGCCGGGAAGCGCCCGCGAATGCCGTAAGTGATGAGGAACTTCCCCTTGAGGGACTGGAGGAGCTTGAAGAAGCGCTCCTCGTCAAAGTCCGACTCGCCGACGTCGACGTTGTACCCAGGGTACGGAGGGTCGAGAAAGAAGACGGTGTCCTTCGAGTCGTATTTGCGGACGACCTTCTCGTAGTCGCCGCCGTAGACCTTCACCTTCTTGAGGCGCGGGGCGAACTCCTCGATGCGCTTGATGGTCTTCGCTTCGACGCCGACGACCGAGGGGCTGAAGCTGCGGCCGCGCATCTTCCCGTATGAGAAGTGGGTCAGGTAGAGGAAGCGGTGGAGCCGCTCGACATCGCTGCTCGGCTTCGCGTCGAGCAGCCCCTTGAAGGTCTTCTCGTCGCCAACCCACGGCAGCTTCTTCAGTCGCGCCAGGTCATTGGGCGTGAGCTTCTTCAGCAGTTTGTAAGCGTCGGCGATGTCGGGGTCGGCGTCGTTGATGACCTCGACCGGCACGGGCTCCTTCGCGAACAGCACCGCGGCGCTCCCGGCGAACGGCTCGACGTACGTCTTGTGCGCCGGGAGCATCGCCACGAGGCGCTTCGACAGGCGCTTCTTGCCCGCGGGCGAGCCCCAGATGGTCTTCTCGACGTCCTCGGTCGTGGCGGCCCGAAGGACGGCGCGTGAACGTGCGATGGCGGTCTGGAGGTCGGACATGGGCGCGGGCGTCGCCTTCAGCGGACGGGCAGCTTCGGCTTGATGGCGGGCGCGGTTTCGGACGTCGCATGGCTGGCCACCGCGAACGCACGCGACTTCAAGCCACTCTGCAGGACGTAGACGGCCACGATGCCGGCGACCGACGCGATGACGCCGTCGGAGACCGGCGCGAGGGTCAGCTTCACCAGCACCGGGTTGATGGTGATGAGCATCACCGCCGAGATGAAGGTCGTCAGGGCGCGCTTGAGCGACGCCGGGTCAGCCAGGTGAAGCGCGGTCAGAATTTTCGTCATGGAGCCCTCTGTCGACAGCGAGCCGCGAAATGCGGCCCGTCGCACGACGAGGACAAAGCGGGGCACTCAGATGGTGGGGGACAAGTCAGACGACCGCGAGGGTCGTGCTTCGACACATGCCGTGAAAGGGAGGGAAGCCGATGCCAGCGTCGCCCAGTTGGGCTTCTGCGATCCGGGGGCTGAACTCTCCGACGTCGTCACGAACGCCAAACGCGGAGCGAGTTACCTCGGCGATCGCGGCCCCTGCGCCGGTCAAGACGAGGCGGTCACCATCTCGACGCTCGCGAACCCACGGCAGCGTCTGCTTGATGTCCTCGGGGCTCTCCAGACGCTCGACCTGATCGAACTTCCGCAGGGCGTCGGCCACGGCGAAGGTCTTCCCGTGGAGGTACCGGCAGATGTGCGTCGTGCGCTCGTCGAGCACCGCCTCGATGCGGTACCGCTGAATCCCGGCCTCCGCGTAGCTGCTTACCTGCGCGAACGAGCGCCCCTGGCCGATGAACGCGCTGGCGACGACCTCCCAGTAGAACGGAGCCCGGTCGATGAGCGCCGCCCGTGCTGCGGCCTCGAGTTCGCTGGCGATGTCGACCCGCCCCAGGCCTCGCTCGAGCCCGGAGGCGACCACCTGCCTGGCCTCCCTGCCGAACACGTCCAGCCGCCGCCCGTACTCGTCGCGAACGAAGAGCCCTTGAGCGTTCACGATGTGCCGAACCACCCGCTGGTCGAGCGCGTTGAACTTGGCGCCGATGGCCAGCTCCTGGACCTGACGGGAGTGCGCACGAGTGGCGTTGATGACCGCGGTGGCCGCCTCGCTGAATGGCGCCTGAATGCGCTGAGGAATGAGGGCGGTCGACCGGCCGGCAGCGACCAGGGACTCCGCGACCAGCCGTCGACGCTGAGCGGCAGTGGTGCGCCCCCAGTCGACGTCCAACACGGCGACCGCCTCTCGGAGGGCATCGACCTCCGCCGGCGCGGCCGACCTCCGAAGCCGAGCCGCCAGGAGCGTCGACGCCCGGTCGAACCCCTCCGGACTTCCGAGGTCCATCGCCTTGGCTACCGGCAGCCGCAACACCTGCTCGAGCAGTTCATCGGCGAACACCCGAGCGTCGTGGACCTCAACCAAGCTCACGCCGCTCCCCGAACCACGACTCGAACTCCTCCCTCGGAACAGCGACGCGCTCAGGCTCGAGGTACCTGCGCGCGAGCTCGGCCCGCTCGGTGGCCAAACGGTCTTCCTCTGCGCGCAGGTCCTCCCGAAGGGTCAGCAACTGCTTCGCGCTCTGCGCCAGCGTCGACGGTGGCCGCGCCGCAGGAGTCAGGTCGACGCTCTGCGTCTGGACCCCCGCGAGGGTCAGCGTGATGGGACGCTTGGTCCAGTCGTCACCGATCTTCCGGAACTCGCGGTTGAAGATGTCACCGGCCAGCACGCGCCCCTCCTCGGGAGTGAGCACACCGACGCGCACCAGGCGCTCGACCATTTCCGTCATGCGCTCGGGATCGCGCGTCACGGGCGTCTGGGAGCGGAAGCGCCAGAAGCGAATGCCCATGTCGGCGAGCACCTTCCGATTCATCAGGAAGTCGAACTCGTCGCGCTCGGGCTGGAAGACCTGGTCCTCGGCGAAGCGGAGCGCGCTCTCGGCGGTGGCGCGATTGAAGTCCTTGCTCTCGCCGCGCAGCATTCGCGGTAGGCGAAAGGAGCCCCCGACCTTGTCGATGTTCCGCTCGTCGTAGACTTGGAAGAGCGCGTCGTGCTGCTGGGCGTCGGTGAGCGGCTTGAGCTCGATCTTCGCGCGCCCGCTATCACCTGTGCCCGAGCCGTCAGCCTCAAGGATGAGGATCTTGTGGAAGTTGGCCTTCCCCTTGAGGTTCTCCTCGATGAACCGCTCGATGCGCGGCACCGAGGCGTCGGAGAGGCGGCCGCCCGAGATGAGCAGCGCCATCGGCGGCACGCTCTTGTTCTCGAAGTAGAGGTAGTTGACCTCTTCCATCTGCCGCGAGCCGAGCACCGAGAGGAGCGTTCCAACCCAGCGTGGCACTCCGTACGGCGAGCGCGGGGAGTGGATGGCGAAGTGGATCAACTCGGTCGCCGGGCCGTCGGCGGAGTTGGCGGCCTTCAGCGCCGCGACGTCGGGGAACACGGCGCCGCCGGTGCGCGAGATGACGCGCGGGTCGCTGAAGGACTTGAAGAAGGCGCGCTCGCTGCCCTGGATCTGCACGTAGCGCCGCAGGCGCCGGCGGGCGGAGACGGTATCGAAGGTGACGGTCGAGACGCGCACCCGCTCGCGCACCTCGACGGGCTCGCGGTCCAGGGGGAGCAGTCGCACGGTGTACGACGGCACGTAGACGAAGCGGGCGAGGTCGCCCTTACCGTCGCGGAGGACCTCCCAGAAGGCGTTGCCGGTGACCTCCAGGTCCTGGCGGGTGCGGCGGCGGAGGTCGACGAAGGAGTGGTCGAAGCACGCGAAGTCGAAGAAGGCCTCGAGGCGGGCGCGCTCGACGCGCGAGTGCTGCCGGAGTTCTTCGAAGCGGGTGTTGGCTTCCTCCGCAGTGGGGGTGACCTCGGTCCCGGCCGCGAGTGTTCCGGCCTCGCGAGCAGCCAGGCGTTCGAGCATCAGCGTGTCGCGGACTTTGTCCTTGGCGTCCTCGGCCTCGAAGTCGATGGCTGGGTCGAAGCGGAACCCGAACCCGTCGATGTTGGTGGCGTAGGCGTCGACATTCTGGCGGAGCGAGTTCGAGTGCTCAACGAGCAGGCACATCGCCTCGGGGTCGTAGGGCGGCGCGAGCGCGCCCGCGGCGCTGAAGGCGGTGGCCGATTCTTCACCACCACCTCGGCTCGAGGGATCCTCCACACGTGAGCCAACCACCACCGCCTTGAGGATGGTCTGCATGCGCTCCTCGCCGGAGGGGAGCGACTCGGTCGGCGTCACGCGGAGCACTCCATGAAGGCGCAAAGGGCTCGAGCGCCTCCGGAGGGGACCCAGTCGCTCGACGAAGGTAGGTTCAGCGAATGGCTCGCCCGAAGACCCTCATCACCGACTTCCGTCACCTCCCCGAGGTCGACTCAGACGAAATTGTCGCAGGGCGCTCGCTGCCCGCGTTCCTCGTGTGCGTCGTCATGGTCGCGTCGATGGAGGGCCCGGAGGCACGGGTGCGCAGCCCGATGCGTTGCCGGTGCCGACCGGGGCGACGCGCTTGCCCCGGCGTCATTCTCATCGCGCGTCACGCCGGCCATTCCGAGGTGGAGTGGCGCTGCTCGGAGTGCGAGTTCAACGGCGTCATCACCCACTGGCAGGGCTCCAGCGCCGACCACAGCGAGCGGCCGGTGCAGGACGTCGAGGTCGTGGCCCCGGAGTTGCCGCGCAACCGCGTTGCAGCGCCGCTGGTCGGCCGCTGGCGCATCGAGGAGATGGAGGTCTGGGACAAAGAGGCCATCGACCTCCTTGGGCCGGGGTACATCGAGTTCGCGGAGCGCCATGGCTCCATGCGGTTTGTCGCTATCGAGGGTGGGCTCGACTGTCGCTATTCGGAAGCCGACGGTCGACCAGCGGTCGAGTTCTCATGGTTCGGCGGGGATGACCGAGACGACGCGTCCGGCCGCGGCTGGGCTCGCCTCGAAGCTGATGGCTCGCTCGTCGGCCGAATCTTCAAACACTGCGGCGACGACTCGTCGTTCACCGCGCGACGGTTCGACTCGTCTCCGGCGCCTCGCGCGCCTCGGCGCCGGCTTCAGTGACTGTCACCGTCCTTGCCACGGCGCGCCCGGGAGCCGGCCGAGGAGTTCGCTCCAGACGAGCTCGTAGGCCTCGTCGAAGCTCCACGTCTGACCCCTCGCGAGCAGAGGCGTCATGTCCGCGGTGAACACCGAGTCGGCCTTCTTGGCGGTCATGTTCTGCTCGAACAGCGCACGGGAGATGGTGATGCCGCCCTCCGCCAGGTACCGAGTGAAGGCCTCGACGACGCGCGCGGGTGTGACGCCCTCACGCTTCAACGCGAGCCCGAGGTCGAAGAGGTCGCGCCCCTTCTTGCGCTGGTAGAGAGCCCGCAGCTTGGTGCCGAGCAGCTCGTCGAGTTCGTAGGTGCGGACGTCCGCTGCGCCGGTGAACCAGCGAGAGGCCACCTCGAAGCGATGGTCCTTCAGCCCGAACACCGTGAAGTGCTCGCGGGTGTTGATCTCCACCTTCAACTTCAGCCGGACCGAGGGAAGGTCCTCCGACTCGAAGCGGTAGCTCAACGTGACACGGCCCTCGGACTGCTTCCATTTGGGTTCCCCCAGCCACCCGTCGAGGGCCTCGTGGATGGCGTCGAGCACCGGGCCGATGCCACCCTCCGTGGTCTGCACGAGGTCGATGTCCTCCGAGTACCGGGCGGCCGGGCGGAAGTGGAGCTTGTAGAGCGCCGTCCCGCCGCGGAACGCGAGGGCGTTGGAAATGGCCGGCCGCGAGAAGAGCTCCACCAGCGCGCGAGAGATGACGAGGTCCTGCTCCACTTGTCTGTCGGCAACCCACGGGGCGTGCGCACGCCACTCGGTGATGAAGTCTCTGGGAATCACGGCTCGGCCTCCACGCCGACGTTGGCGGCCAGCTTCCAGCGTTGGATGCGCGCGGCGCCCTTCCCGGGGCCGGAGCGCGCGAGGCGGGCGCTGTGCGCGCGCTCCTTCACGAGCGGCAGGAGGGCGTCGGCGAGCGCGCCGTGCTCGGTGCGGTCGAGGAGGTAGCCGAGGCGCTGAGCCCAGACGATGGGGCTCTTTTCAGCCGCAGCGACAAGCTGCGCTGGGTCGAGCGCCTCGGCGAGCTCTCCGAGGACGGAGGCGACGTTGTCGAGGCCGCCGCAGTGGTCCGCGTAGCCCACCAGCTCGAGCGCAGTGGCTTCCGGTGAAGCGACGCGGAGTGGGCCGCGGGGGGTGTTCTTCTCGATGACGGGAGTTCGCTCGGCATCCTTCCTCGCGACGAACTGGACCCGCACCGAGCCGCACTCGATGGGCCGGCGATTGGCCTTGAGCATCACCTGGAAAGCCTGAGGGCGCTGGTGAGCTGCGCCGTGCAACTCCGCCGCGCTGAGCAGCGCCACGTAGTAGGGCTCGCCGAGGTGACTCATCAACTGAGGGATGAACTGCTCGGCGGGAAGGCAACCCAGGCGCCGAAACTCGGGCGGCACGATGACGTAGAACCCACGGTGAGGGAGCGCGATTTGCCCGCTGTGCTGAAGGCGCAAGAGCGCGCCCCGGACCGCGACCACCGACCCGTTCATGGCCGCGACGGCTTCGTTCAAAGCGAAGTGAAACCGGCCATTTACAGCGAGGCTGGTGATGTAGTCGGTGGCTCTCATGGCGAGTCGTTGCGGTCGAAAACTAACGAATAGAGTCGCTTCTCGCAAGTCTTGGCTCGCAGTCCGCGTCGTGGCCAGCGAGAACAATCATTACTAGCGTTTTTTTGCACGCAACGACTCCATCACCCCAGGCCTCCGGGGAAAGCAAAGCCTCGGGGCGACGGCAGCGAGGACATGGCCAACGCGTTGGTGACGCTCCGGCTGCGAGGCTAGAACGGCCCGCCGATGGCGACGCCTACGACCCCCGAGCCGTTCAAGCTGTGGACCAACGACCGTGGCGAAGAAGCCTTCCTTCACGGGACCAAGGCCGACCTGAAGCCGGGCGACCTCATCGAGCCCGGGCGCAGCTCGAACTATGGCAACAGGGACAACGCTGCCTTCGTGTACCTCACCGCGACGTTGGATGCGGCTACGTGGGGCGCCGAGCTGGCCATCGGTGATGGCCGTGGCCGCATCTACATCGTCGAACCGACCGGCCCGTTCGAGGACGACCCGAACCTCACCGACAAGAAGTTCCCGGGCAACCCGACGAGGTCGTACCGCACGCGGGCACCGCTTCGGGTCACCGGCGAGCTCATCGACTGGAAGGGGCACGCGCCCGAGCAGCTCCAGGTGATGAAGGACGGCCTTGCGCGCCTCGCGGCGCAGGGCGTCGAAGCCATCAACCAGTAGCCGTCATCCCAGCACCCGCACGCCGATCTCGCCGGTCCTTGGCCGCTCGGACTGTCGCTCGCGCTGACATGCGAGCGCGACCGCCCAGAACTTGTCGGCGTGACCGCGGGCGTTCCGCTCGGCGTCGAAGCTGACCTTCCCGGACGGCAGCACGCGCCGTTTGATGGCGTGGATCTGCGCGACCAGGTCGCGGTCGCGCGCCATCGTCACGTCGCGGCGCTGGAGCAGGATCTTGAAGTCGGTCGCCCAGCGCTCCTTCGCCTCGTTGGTGAAGTTCTCGCCGACCACCTGCGGGAAGTCGCGGGCCAGGTTCTCGGCGAGGTTCATTCCGATTCCGCTCCGGTCAATTGAGAGCCGCGCGACCGGCAGCGTGCC
>JBBRUE010000140.1:0-10974 GCA_038248085.1 Myxococcales bacterium
CACCCGGCGCGCTTCGTCGGCCTTCAACCTGGTCTGATCCATCAGCAGGCACAGAGCAGCATTCGCGCCGGCGGCACGCCCGAACAACTGCAGCGACTTAAGGAGCCGCGTCCCATCAAACTGACGTTGCGCCCCTTCAGCTCGAGCTACTGGATGGTGTTGCCTGCGAGCGTGATCAGCCCATTCCCCAACACGTTGCCTATTTTCAGGGCGTGGCGTCGGGCCGGTACTGCTTGAACCAGTCGGGCGACGAGATGGCGATGAAGGTGTCGCCGATGAAGCGGCGCACGAAGGGGGCCTGCACCACCCCGTCGGGCACGGCGCAGTCGACCGGGGCGTCGTCGGCGTCTTCCATGCAGAACGCCCTGCCCTTCACCGGCAGTTGTCCCTCGGTCGACGGGCTGCTCCACGCGGCGCGCAGCCGACGGAGCCGGCAGGAGCTTCCCGACAGTGACTGGTTCAACGCGGCGTAGCGCTCGGGGTATTCGTCCTCGAGGCTCGAAGGCCTTCCAGTCGTCCGCGAGGCGCTGCTGCGCTTCGGTCACGGTGGTGCGGGCCTTGCGCACCAGCGTCCACCAGGCGCCCAGCGCGACGAGACAGGCGAGGGCGAGCAACGCAGCGAGGACGGTCAGGGCGCTGCGCACGAATCACTCCGCTTCGAGGTCGAGGCTGATGGTCTTGGTCTCGCCACCCTTGACCTTCACTTCCAGGCGGCGCGTCTCGTGGAGGTTGGCGTTGCTCAGCTCGACGACGTGCACGCCCTCGTACAGCTGGCGCACCAGCACCGGCGTCTGGCCCAGCTGCTTGCCGTCGACCTTCACGGAGGCCCACGGCTCGACCTTCACCGACAGGTTCCCCTTCGCGAGCTCCTCGACCGAGGCGGTGCCGCCAGCCTCGAGGATGACCGTCACGGATTGATCGACGCCCAGGGCCTTGTTGACGAGCCGCAGCGTGTACGTCCCCGGGGCGCGCTCGAGGTCGAGCGGCGAGGTGCCCAGCTCGTCCTTGCCGTCGAAGACCTTCACCGGCACGGGCGGGGCGATGCGCAGCTTCGAGCTGTTGGGCACCACCACGGCGACGGGCAGCTCCGGCGTCGCGGTCGGCGGAATCGCGCCGTCGATGCCCTGGAGCGAAAGGAAGGTCACCCCGCCGCCGACCAGCACCAGGGCCAGCGCGCTGACGGCCAACCGCGCACCTCTGCGCGAAGGAGGGGGATCGAAGGCGGGCGCCTCGACGAACGCCACGGGCTCGGGCGCGGCCGGGGGCGGCTCGTGGACGGGCGGGCGCAGGAGCTCGCGGGTCATCTCCTCGACGGTGGGCGGCGTCGCGTGCACCCCAGCGAGCCCGGCGGACCCGTGGGGGGTGGCCTGCGCAGCGCCACCCCAGGTTCCCGAGACGACCGACTGCAGCGCCGGGCCGCTCATCTCTTCGCTGGCGCCGCCGTTGGCGAGGGTGTGGAGCGCCAGGCGCTCTGGATCGCCCGGCGGCCAGAGCTCGTTCATGTAGTCCGCCACGTCCTCCGGGTCGGCGGCGCGCCCGACGGCGACCTCGAGGGCCTGGCGCATGGCGCGCGCCGACTCGAAGCGCGCGGCGGGCTCTTTCTCGAGCGCCATCATCACCACCGCCGAGAGCGCGGGGTTGATCGACGGCACCACCTCGTGGGGTGGCTTCGGCACGTCGTGCACCACGGCGAGGGAAATGGCGGCGTCGCTGTCACCGGTGAAGGGGCGCTTGCGGGTCAGCGCGCGGTAGGTGACGACGCCGAGCGCGAAGACGTCGGCGCGGCCGTCGAGGGTGTCGCCCAGCAGGTACTCCGGCGCGATGAAGCCGTGCTTGCCTTTGATGGTGCCGGCCACGGTGGCCGTGCCCAGCAGCGCCGGCGTCGCCGCCTTCGCGATGCCGAAGTCGACCACCTTCGTCTGCCCCGAGAAGCTGATCAGCAGGTTGTCGGGCGAGACGTCACGGTGCACCAGCTTGAGGTGACGCCCCTCGCGGTCGCTGAGCCGGTGCGCGTAGTCGAGCCCGCTCGCGGCATCCATGATGATGCGGGCCAGCAGCTTCTCGCTCGGGGGCTTGTTCTGCTCCTTCGCGCGCTTGAGCAGGCGCGAGAGCGAGAAGCCCTCGATGTATTCCATCGCGAGGAACAGCGTGCCGCCCTCCTGGCCGAGGTCGAAGATCTGCACGCAGTTGGGGTGGCTCAACATCGCCGCCAGCCGGCCCTCGTTGACGAACATCGAGACGAAGGTCGGGTTCTCCACGAGGTGCGGGAGGATGGTCTTGAGCACCACCAGCTTCTCGAAGCCGGCCACGCCGATCGCGCGCGCGAGCCACACCTCGGCCATGCCGCCCGTCGCAAGACGGCCGAGGACCTCATAGCGCGCGAGCTTCGGAAGAGTGGACACGGGGGCGAGGCACCAGAGCAGCGAGGCTTCGAGTGACGGCGGGCGGGCAGCTTACACGGCTTCGCGCCGGGCGCGGGTTCACGGTGTACGGCGCTCGGCACACCCACGGCCGGTGATCAGAGCGCCCCGAAACCGAAGCCCACGCCGAACACGAACGCGACGCCGCTCGCGTCGAAGTGCAGCGACCCCTGCAGCGTCAACACGAAGGCGCCCGCGATGGAGAAGACCCCCTGGGTGATCAACGAACCGATCAGCCCCGAGACGCTGCGCGAATTGCCCGTGAAGGCGAGCAAGCCCGGGCCGAGCGCGATCAAGAAGTGTGACTGGTCACCAAAGCGCAGCGCCGGAGCGAAGGTGGCGGCGATGATCGGGCCGATCGGCGAGAAGCCGGCGGTCACCTGCGCCAGGCCCAGCACGCCTACGCCCGAGCTGAAGCGCCCACCGAGCGCGAGCGAGCCGCCGAGCTGCGGCATGGCGAAAGCGTTGCCACCGGCCGCGAGCAGCATGAGCCCACCGTGGAACAGCACGTCAGCGACGAACCGCGACCGCGGCTCGACCGGCGCCGCGGCCTCGACGTCCCGGCTGCGCGCGCCGCGCCTCGGGGTCGCTGGCGGGGGCACATCCTCACGACGGCACGACTCCTCGACGCGGCCGGTCTCATCGAGCGCCTGCACGCAGACCTGACCGTCGCGCCGCACCACGCGCGGATACGACGGGTCGGAATGCTCCGCGGGCTGCGACGTGCCTGCCGGCAGCGGTCGCCGCCGGGCTGAGGATTCATCTCCTCGACACGACTCCTCGACGCGCCCCGAGGCCTCGAGCGTCTGAACGCAGACCTGCCCTTCGCGCCGCACCACGCGCGGGTACGAGGCCGGGTCGACCGGCGGCGGGGGCGGAGGAGGCGGCGGCGGGAGCAGGCTCGAGGCCGACACGCCGGGCGCTACGCAGGTCCCCGCTTCGCAGATTCGATCTCCCTTGCAGTCGGTGTCCTTCGTACAGCCCGACGCCTGCGCCACGACGAACCCCACCAGTATCGACAGCACCATCACGCCTCCCTGCAGCGGGCCTACGAACCCCACGCTCTGCACTCTGCACACGTGGGCTGACGTGCAAGGTCACACCTGCGCAAGTTGGTGCGAACGACTCCAGCTTGAGCGGCACGGTAGACTGCGCGAAGCGGAACGACCTCGCTGATGGTCTCGCAAGGACAAGCACAACGCTTCGAGCGCGTAGGGGTTCACGACGGCGCACTGCGGTGTCGTCGCCAGCGGCCTCTCGGCACGCGACGCACCGTGACTCGGGTGCTCAGCGATGACGATGGCGACTCGGGCCAGTTTCTGGTCGCCCTGGCGACCAAAAAGTCACCCCGGTCGCAGCCCGCGTTGAAGAGGGAGCGCGCCGTGAACCGAAGCCTGCACACGTGAGTCACGGGTGTCCGGTTCGCGGGGCTGCGCCGGCCGAGGCACCGCGCTCGGCAAGCGTCACGCATGCTCACCATGCAGGCGCAGTTCAAGCAGCGCGAAGCACGAACGACCACACCCATGCTCCGGTGTGGTCGCTGAGGGCTTCGAGGTCGGCGCCGTGCGCTTGACGGGGGGCGGCACGGCGCCGACGAGCGGAGCGCCCCTCGTAGTTCGAGTCGCACAGCGCCTCGATGAGGTCGAGCCTCCGGCGGCGGTGAGGCCAACCCCGGCCCTGGCCCTTCGGCCTTCGTGCTCACGCGTAGCGAGCGCCGCGGCCCCGGTGTGAATTCTGAAGTTGGAGGTTGTGTTCCCCGCGCCACCCTGACCCTCTGCCCCGCGATGGCCCGACCGAAGAAGCCGCCCCGTTGGCTCGAAGCCGCGCGTACCCGTGACTCGGGAGAGCCCGGCGACTGGCTCTCGCGGGCGCTCTCGCGCGCCGGCGTGCTGCCGATCAAGCAGGCCGAAGACGCGATCCGCACCAAGCGGGTGAAGCTCGACTCGCGGGAGATCATCGAGCCGATGGCGCCGGTCGGCCCGAAGTCTCGCGTCACCCTCGACGGCCACCCGGTCTCGCTGACCTGGCACACGCAGGTGCTGGTGCTGCACAAGCCCGCGGGCGTGGTCAGCCACGGCAAGAACCCCGGCGGAACCGTCTTCGATGCGCTGCAGGCCGTGCTGTCCCCCGAGCTCCACCGCTTCGGCTGGCACGCCGTGGGCCGGCTCGATCGCGACACCACCGGGCTGCTGCTCTTCACCAACGACGAGAAGTTCGTCGCGCACGCGACGGCCCCAGAGACCCACCTCCCCAAGCGCTACGTGGCCTACGTCGGCGTGAAGGTGACCGACGCGAAGCTCGAGCCCCTGCGCCACGGGGTGAAGCTCGACGACGGCGAGATGACCCTGCCCGCGAAGGCCAACGCGCGCGGCGACGACTCGGTGGAGCTGGTGCTCACCGAGGGCCGCTTCCACCAGGTCAAGCGCATGCTCAACGTGGTGGGCCTGCCGACGCTCGCGCTCCACCGCGAAGCCGTAGGCAAGCTCGAGCTCGACGTGGGGCTGGGCGACTACCGCGCGCTGACCGACGACGAAGTGTCGAGCAAGCTCGGCTTCACCCCGCGCAAGGGGCCGTGAGCCCCTGCACTGAAACTGCACCCATCCGCTCGTCACCGTGGAACATTCCGCCCCCCCGCGGAGCCAGGCGGGCTTCTCTTCTCGGAGCGCACCCATGTTGATGACCCTGTGGTTGGTGTCGGCCCTCGCGGCCGCACCGCAGTTGCAGGCCGCCCCCAAGCCCTTCACCTCGATCGCCACGGTCGAGGGCGTGTCGGAGTACCGGCTCCCCAACGGGCTGCGGGTGCTCTTCGTGCCCGACGAGTCGGTGGCCAACCTCACCGTCAACCTCACGGTCCTCGTCGGCAGCCGCCACGAGGGCTACGGCGAGAAGGGCATGGCCCACCTGCTGGAGCACATGCTCTTCAAGGGCTCGACGAAGTACCGCGACCCGAAGAAGGAGATGGGCGCCCGCGGCGCGCAGTGGAACGGCACCACCCGCGAAGACCGCACCAACTATTACGAGACGCTCACCGCGTCTGACGCGAACCTCGACTTCGCGGTGCGCTTCGAGGCCGACCGGCTGGTGAACAGCTTCGTCGACAAGAAGGACCTCGACACCGAGATGACCGTCGTCCGCAACGAGTTCGAGATGTCCGAGAACAACGGCGGGCGGGTGCTCACCGCGCGGGTCCGGGCAGCGGCGATGCCGTGGCACAACTACGGGCGCGCGGTCATCGGCATCAAGGCCGACATCGAGCTGGTGCCGATCGACAACCTCAAGGCCTTCTACAAGCGCTACTACCAGCCGGACAACGCGGTGCTGGTGGTCGCCGGCCGCTTCGACCAGGGCAAGGCGTTCAAGGTCATCGCCGACAGCTTCGGCAAGATTCCGAAGCCCACCCGCGTGTTGCCCACCACCTTCACCACCGAGCCCATCCAGGACGGCGAGCGCGCGGTCACCGTGCGCCGCGTCGGCGGGGTCCCCTCGCTGCACGTGGCGTGGCGCATTCCCGGCTCGAGCGACCCGGACTACCCCGCGCTGATGGTGCTGCAGGGCGTGCTGGGTGATCAGCCCCAGGGCCGGCTCCACCAGGCGCTGGTCGAGAGCAAGAAGGCCTCGAGCGCGCGCTGCGACCTCGACGACCTCAAGGAGCCGGGCCTCTTCTCGTGCGACGTCACCCTCAAGCCGGGTGACAACGTGGCCGCCGCCCGCGACGCGCTGCTCGCCACCCTCGAGACCATCAAGCCCGTCACCGCCGCGGAGTCAGAGCGCTCGGCCACCGGCTGGCTCTCGCAGTTCGAGCAGGAGCTCGCCAACTCCGAGGCCGTCGGGCTGCGCCTCTCGGAGTGGGCCGCGATCGGCGACTGGCGGATGATCTACGTCCAGCGCGACCGCATGAAGAAGGTCACCGCCGACGACCTCACCCGCGTGTGGACCCGCTACTTCAAGGCGCAGAACCGCACCCTGGGTGAGTACGTGCCCACCGAGAAGCCCGACCGCGCCGAGATCCCCGTCACCGCCGACGTCGGCCCGCTGGTCACCGGCTACGTCGGCGGCGAAGCGGTGGCGAAGGGCGAGGCGTTCGACTCGAGCCCGAAGAACATCGACGCACGCAGCCGCCGCATCACCCTGCCCAACGGCGCCAAGCTGGTGCTGCTGTCGAAGAAGACGCGCGCCGAGACGGTGAAGCTGTCGCTCGAGCTGCGCTACGGCTCGGTGCAGTCGTTGTCTGGCCAGATGCCGATCGCCGGCACCACGGCGGGCCTGCTCACCCGCGGCACGAAGAAGCTCTCGTACAAGGAGTTCCGCAACACGCTGGAGAAGCTCCGCGCGCAGATCGAGGTCTCCGCCGATACCCAGAGCGTGTACGCCGACGTGGAAGTGAAGCGGCCGCAGCTGGCCGAGGTGCTGGCGATTCTCGGCGACGTGCTCAAGGAGCCGGCCTTCGACGCGAAGGAGTTCGAGATCGCCCGCAGCGAGCGCCTCGCCCGCATGGAGCGCATGAAGGACGAGCCGATGGCGCTGGGCCCCACCGAGCTCTCGCGCGCGCTCGCGCCGTTCCCGAAGGAGCACCCGCTCTACGTCCCCACCATCGCCGAGCGCATGGCCGCCACGAAGGCCGTGACCCTCGAGCAGGTGAAGGCCTTCCACGCGAAGTTCTACGGCGCGCAGAACGCGTCCATCGCGGTGGTGGGTGACTTCGACGAGCAGGAGATGGAGAAGGCCCTGACCGCGATGTTCGGCAGCTGGACCTCGAAGGAGCCGTGGGTGCTGGTGAAGGACGACTTCGCCCCGGTGGCCGCGAGCACGCTGACCCTGCCCACGCCCGACAAGCAGAACGCGTGGCTCGGGGTGGGCACCACGCTCAAGCTCAACGACGCGTCGCCCGACTACCCGGCGATGGCGCTGGCCTCCGCGCTGCTCGGGGGCGGGCCGTCGGCGCGCCTCTTCGTCTCGCTGCGCGAGGAGAAGGGCCTGTCGTACGGGGCCTATGCCGCGCTGAGCGTCGGGTCGGAGACCGAGCGTTCCGAGCTGATGACCAACATCATCTACGCCCCGCAGAACGTGGGCGCGGTCGAGAAGGCGCAGCAGGTCGAGCTCGAGCGGTGGACCACCATCTCGAAGGCCGACCTCGACGCGGCGCGCTCGGAGCTGCTCAACGGGCGCCAGTCGGCGCGCGCGGAAGACGGGTCGCTGGTGCACGTGCTGGTGCAGAACGCCCGGCTCGGCCGCACCATGGCGTGGGAAGACGACCTCGACGCGAAGCTCAAGGCGCTCACCCCCGAGCAGGTCGCCGACGCGGTGAAGAAGTTCATCGACCCGAAGAAGCTGGTGCTGGTGAAGGCCGGCGACTTCAAGACGGTGACCGCCCCCAAGTGAGTCACTGACGGCGCTCCCTCTCCCTGCGAAGCGGGGAGAGGGCCGGGGTGAGGGGCCTGCCGTCGAGCGCCGCCAGCACCCGCGCGAAACCCGGCGCAGTCGGTGACCAACAGAAGGGCGCGTAGCGCATGGTGCGCATCGCCTCACCCACCGAGCGGCTCCCAGGCCCCGCGCTCGCTCCTCCACCCGGAGAACGGAAGGGACGACGCTGAGGCTCCGCCGCCGGGGGACTCAGCGTCGAAGGACGCGCTGACGATCGAGGTCGACGTGGAGCAACACGAACCGCGGCTCGCGCGCCTTCAGCGCCGCATCGGGAGCGGTGGCGGCGCTCCGGCCTGGCGCTCGACGCGATCGAGCTGGGCCGCCGCGCGACGGGCGTGCCGCAGCTCGAGCCGGCGCTCGATGAAGCGCAGCAAGGGGTCACGCCACGCCGCGTGCCGCTTGCGGGGCAGGCCCTTCTCGTCTCTGCCCCAGCGCCCGCGCGCGTCGAGCTTGGCGTCGTACCCGAAGAGCGCCTCGTAGAACTCTTCCCAGCGCGGGCCGCTGTAGCGGCAGACGAACTGCCGCAACTTGAGCTCCTCGAGGCCCTTGAGGCGCATCGCCTTGAGCATCTCCTCGATGGCCTGGACGAAGGGCCTCCGCTCGCGCGCCACCTTGCGATCGACGGTGAGGAACGACGCGAGGCCCACCGCAGCCGCGAGGCCCAGGTTCTCGGCCACGCCCCACAGGAGCCGGTTCCACGCCAGGACGCCGATGCAGACCCCGAGCCCCCCGAAGACCGCGGTCCAGTTCCACAACGGCGCGCCCAGCAACAAGTGGCGGAGCTTGAGCAGCAGCGTGGCGCGCTCGGTGAAGGCGTTGATGAAGAACGAGGTGGCCGTGGCGGTGCCGATGAAGAGGAAGGACCACGCCGCGAAGGCCGGGAAGCCGAGGAAGAGCGCCGACAGCACGACCGTGGCCGAGAGCGCAAGGAACCCCAGCCGCGCGACGCGGCGGCGGCGCGCCTGGAGCGCCCCGTTGAAGGCCTCCACCGAGCGCTCGAGCAGCGCGGCGTGCTCTTCCTTCGGCGAGAAGAGCGCGGCGCTGTCGATGCCCAGAAAGTGCTCCAGCGCGGCGACCACGGCCTCCATGCCCTGCGGGCGGTCGCCGGGCTTCTTGGCCATCATCTCCAGCACCAGATCCGAGAGCTCCGCGGGCACTCGCTTGTTGCGCTCGGAGGGCGCCACGGCCACGTGGGTCAGGTGCAGCGAGAGCACCTGGACGCTGCTCTCGCCTTCGAAGGGCGGGTGGCCGATGAGGAGGTCGTAGAGCGTGCAGCCCAGCGAGTAGACGTCGGCGCGCGCGTCGACGCTGGTGGAGTCGAGCACCTGCTCGGGCGCCATGTACGCAGGCGTGCCCATGACGACGTCGCCGGCCCCGAAGCCGAGGTCGGCGACCGTAGAAGACGGAACGGCGCGCGCCGGCTCGCGTTCATCGAGGCGCTTGACGAGCCCGAGGTCGGCGACCTTGACGATGCCGTCGCGGTTGAGGAGCAGGTTCTCGGGCTTGATGTCGCGGTGGATCATGCCCCGCGCGTGCGCGAACTGGAGGCCGCGCGCCGCCTGCAGCACGTAGCCGGTGGCCACCTCGGGGTCGAGACGGCCTTCTCGCTTGAGCAGCGCAGCGAGCGACTCGCCCTCGACGTATTCCATCGAGAAGTAGTGGAGGTGTTGCTCGAGCCCGATGTCGTAGATCTGGACGATGTTGTGATGCACCAACTGCGCGGCGGCGAGCGCCTCGCGGGTGAACTGGATGACGAAGGCCGGGTCGTCGCCGAGGTTCGGCCGGAGAATCTTCACCGCCACGTTGCGATCGAGGGAGAGCTGCCGGGCGAGCCACACCGTGCCCATGCCGCCACCACCGATGCAGGCCAGGAGCTGGAGGCCGCCCAGGTCGAGGCCTGGCACCGCCTGGAGCGGAGGGGCGTCGGGCAGGGCCAGTCGCCGCTCGGAGCGCCGCTTCGGGTCGAGCTTCCGGGAGCTCGTCGGGCGCTTCGGCGGAATCGTGACGCCGAGGGGCGCGCCGAGGTCGTCGTCGATGGCGCGGCCGCGCGCACGGCGACCCTTGTCGGTTTCTTCGTCGCTCACGTCGAAGGCCGGGAGCGGCCGGGGGGCGGCCGCGGGGACGGGCCCGCGCGTCACCCGCTCGCCCTCGCGCAGCATCGCGCCGACGGGCTTGAGGCCGAGCACCGTCTCGCGGCTCTCGAGTGGAACCGGGCCGAGGTCGGTGACCGTCGCCGAGGTGGACCCCACGGCCTTCGGTGGCGCGGTCGAGACCGAGGGCGCGGCGATCGACACCCAGAAGGCCCGCCCGCATGACGTACAGCCCCGCTGCTGGTCGCCGACGACGGCGTCCAGCTCGAGGCGCGTGCTGCAGAACGGGCAGGCGAGGGAGATCAGGGCGGGCCAGCGTGTCACAGCCGCATACGCGATGGATCGCCGGTTGGGGACCGTCCAGTTGGCGTCTCGCCTGCCCTCACCGCACCTCGAAGGGATTGATGACCCGCGCCCCGGTGCCTTCCACATCGCGGGTGTTCCGCGTCACGAGGGTGAGGCCATTGACCTTCGCGGTGGCGGCCAGGAGCCCATCGATGACCGGGCGCGGCGTCACGTCGAGACGCCCCCACGCTTCGGCGACCGCTTCCGTCACCTCGAGGATCCGACCGGCGAACGTGAGGCGGACCTGGTCGAGCCACCGCGCGAGGAGCCGCGCCTGTTTCGGGTCTTTCTTGCGCAGCCGCTCGACGCCGCGACGAATCTCACCGAGGACCAGCACGCTGGTGTGCAGCGACTCGAGGGGCAACTCGGCGGCCCAGCGGGCCACGTGAGGGTGGCACCGGGAGCCTTTGCACAGCTCAGACAGGATGTTGGTGTCGAGCAGCCACTTCACAGCTCGACCGCTCGGCCGGTATCGCGCGGTCGCGCCAGTGCCGCCTCGACGACGTCGTCCGGCAGATCGAGCGCCAGCAACTCGAGCAGGCTCTTCGAGGGCCGCAGCGAGCGGCGGAGCGCGGCGCGGACCTCGCCAGCCCGGCGCGCGCCGCTCCGCAGGGTCGCCGCGACCGCGCGAAGCAGCGTGACGTCTGACGCCGTCGCCTGGACCTCGACCCGCACCAACCCCCTGGCCTCCTGGCGAC
>JBBRUE010000141.1:0-10974 GCA_038248085.1 Myxococcales bacterium
ACAGCATCAGCAGCAGCGCCCACCTCATCGCGGCACCATCACGCCGAGCGTGAGCTGTACCGGCTGCCGGGTGAGCGACGACGGGGCGAGCGCCTCGACCTTCGCGGCGCTGTCGAGCCACTGGCACGAGGCGGGGAAGTCGGCGGCCGTGAAGCAGGCGGGGTTCAGCGCCACGCGCAGGGTGAAGTCGGGGCGCTGATCGCGACGCCGCCATCCTCCGAGTTCGAAGCGAGCCGAACGCCGCGCCCCTCGAGCAGCGTGCGCAGCCCGGGGCGATCGTCAGGCACGTAGGGCGCGGAGCCGGGCGGGAGCACCACGTCGACCCGGCGCACGAGCGCGTGGCGCAGCGGCTGCGAAGGCAGCACCGCGGTGATCGGCAGGGGCTTCTGGCCGCGCGCGGTGACGAAGAAGTAGGCGTTCGCCTCGATGACGTGTTGGCCGTCGAAGGGCGCGCGATCGGCTCCGAAATCGAAGTACCGCACGGTCTCACCCTCGACCCACGCCTTGGACCACTTCCCGTCCCAGTCGGCCTTCGGCTGAACCGGCCGCAGCGTCGCCGGGTCGGTGAGCCCGCTGCCATCGTTGGCGAAGCCGACTCCGTCCTCGACGAACGGGCACAACACCATCGGCCCTTCCTGCGGTCTCACCGGGCGATTGAGCACATCGGTCGCACGCTTGTAGGTGTCGACCGTCAGGCCCTGGGTCGGGAGCAGCTCGGCCCGCCAGTACGGCGAGTAGAACGTCGACTCGAGGCCCACTGGGAAGACGTTCACCACGTCCATCACCGGCCGCCCCAACTCGTCCCGCGGCGCCCACACCGGCTGCACCCACGGCTCCGGGTGGTTCGACCAGAGGTCGGTGATGACGAAGGGAGCGCTCACCCCGTCGGCCACGCCGGGGAAGAGGACCAGCCCGGCGTCGGTGTCCTGCGTGTCGGAGAAGAGGCGCACGCCTGCGTCGTCGGTCTGCGTGCTCGGCGGAAACCGCATCGGTTCGCCACGCAGCGCCAACAACGCGCCCGGGTGCCAGCCGCCGAAGTCGACCTCGGGTCCGGCGTCGTGCTTCGCGAGGTACTCCCGCGAGGTCCACAGCTTCGACTCCGCGGTCTTGTCAGCGGGAACGCCACACGCCGTCGCCAGCAAGACCACGCCCACCAGCGCCCTCACGTCGTCACCGCGAACTTCTGCCGCTCTTCGGCGAAGGCCGGCGCGAAGAGCGCCTCCATCAGGGCCTGCAGCTCCGCGGTCGACGCGGCCGGGCCCACCTCCGCCAGCGCGCGGCCAAATTCCTCTGCGTTGGCGAAGCGATCCTGCGGCTCGACGCTCAACGCGCGCAGCACCACGGAGGCCAGCACCCCGCAGGTGTCGCGCACGCGCTGGCGATCGGCGTCGGTCGGTCCGGCCGCCGCGCGCGTCATCAGCTCGTAGACGTTGTTGCCCGAGTACAGCGGGTCGCCCGAGAGCGCCGACACCAGCACCATGCCCAGCGAGAAGAGGTCGCTGCGGAGGTCGACCTCCAGCGCGCGCGCCTGCTCGGGGCTCATGAAGAAGAGGTTGCCCTTCACCACCCCGGCCTGGGTGCGGTTCACCCGGTCGTCACTCTTCACGATGCCGAAGTCGAGGAGCTTCACCTCGCCGCGCGCCGACACCATCAGGTTGTTGGGCGAGACGTCGCGGTGCACGAGGCCCATCGCCTTGCCCGCGTCGTTGTGCCGGGTGTGGGCGTAGCCCAGCGCCTTGAGCCCTTCCTGCGCGATGAGCTGCACGAGGGCCGGCTCGAGCGGGCGCCCGCGCTGGGCCTTCGAGGCCTCGATGAGCGCATCGACGTCGCGCCCGAGGATGTACTCCTGCGCGAGGTAGTAGCCGTCGGCGTCACGGCCGAAGTCGAACACCGGCACGATGTTGGAGTGCACCAGCGACGCGCCGAGCCGCGCTTCGTCGATGAACTGGCTGACGATCTCCGGGTTGGCCGACAGCTCGGGCCGCAGCCGCTTGACGACGAAGGTGCGCCGAAACCCCTCGGCCCCGCGCACCACGGCCACCGCCACGCGCGCCATGCCGCCCTCGCCCAACGGGGCCACCACCTCGTAGCGCGACTGCTGCACCGCAGCCTGCGTCGAGCCGAGCCCGTCGTCGGCCGGTCGCGCCGGGCCGGTCTCGAGGCGGTTGGTGTTGGTGCCAGAACCGGTGCTGGTCTCGAGGTGCTGCGAGAGCCGCTGGAGCTGCTCCTGCGACTGCTTGAGCTGCGCGGAGGTCTGGCGCAACAGCTCGGCGTGCTCGTCGCTGGCGGCCGCGCGCGGCGTGCGGAAGCCGAAGACGAGGGCGCCCACCGCGAGCAGCCCCGCGACGCCGAAGATGCCGAGCGCCGACTTCGAGGCCTCGGCCTCGGCGGCCGCGAGCAGCGGCCGGGGGTCGCGGTGCACCAGCAACTCCACGCCGGGGACGAGCTGCTTGCGCGCGCAGCAGGGCTCGGGGTCGAGCTTCATCGCGGTGTTGCGGCGGCGCAACGTGGCGAGGGCCTCGGCGTTCCCCGCCCCGATGGCGTCTGCCGTCTTCCCCTCGGGCACCAGCAGCAGGCTTACGTTCTGCGGCGCGGCGACCGGCGCCAAAGACTCGTTCGACAACTTCTGCGCGAGCGCGAGGACCGCGGGCTGCTGCTGGGGGTTCGTCTTCTCCGAGCGGCCCACTCCGATGGCCCACACCGCGCCGCCGTACGCCACGAGGGCCGTGGCGGTGCCCGAGACCGTCGCGTCGGCGGCCAGCGGCTCGAACTTGGGGAGCAGCGCAGGCTCGTTGGAATAGATCGACTTCGCGCCGAGGAAGAAGGCGTGCGGGCCGACCGCGGCGTAGGGCGCGAAGAAGGGCTCGGTCTCGAAGTCCTCGAAGGTCTTCGCCAGCGCCTGGAGATCCGACTGGCTGGTGATCTCCCCCAGCAGCACCCCGATGGCCTCGAGCCGCGCGCCGCGTTCTGCCTTCGCGGCGACGTCCTTCGTCAGCGCCTCGAGGCTGGCCGCGACCTTCGGCAGCACGTCGTCGACCTGGGCCTGGGCATGCGCACGGGCGGCCTCGAGTTGTCGGGCGCGCTGCCCAGAGAACACGGCGGTGCCGCCGACGAGCGCGAGCACAGCCACTCCCACCCCCAGGAACCGGCGCATCGTGGATGACATGACGACTGGGCTTCTCACCCGCAACGCCCCGGGGGTCAAACGTTCTGCCCCGCGCGTCGCACTGGACAACCGGAGGAGAAGCGGTGCGGCTCGCGCAGAGGTGTCACCCATGAACCCGGTCTACGAGTGGGGTGGCTCACCGGTTCGGTACGCACCACCGCCCGTTCGGGTTACCGGGGAAGTCCCTCAGGGCGAGGAGCCGCCGTGACCTTCGCTGCGCAGCTCACTGCGGGCCCGGGCCAGCGTCAGCACGAACACCCGCGCTGCGCCGGCCTCTCGCAAAGCCCGCGCCGCCTCGCGCGCCGTGGCGCCGCTGGTCAACACGTCGTCGAGCAGCACCACGTCGTGGCCCTTCACCGCGCCCGAGGCAGCGAAGGCCCCGTGGACGTTCGCCTCGCGCGCCGCCTCCGACAGGCCGACCTGCCGGGGCGTGTCGCGGGTGCGCCGGAGCCAGTCGAGCTCCAGCGGACGCCCGGCCTGCATCGCCACCGTGCGCGCCAGGAGCGCCGCCTGGTCGAACTTGCGCTCGCGGAACCGGCCCTCGTGGAGCGGCAACGGCACCAGCGCACCCGGCATCAGCCCCAGCGCGTCCTTCGCGGCAGTGGCGAGCAGCAGGCCCAGGGGCCGCGCGAGGTCCGAGCGGTCTTCGTACTTGAAGCGGTGAATCGCCTTCGCCACCGAGCCCTCGTGCTCGAAGGGTGCGAAGGCTCGCGTCCACGGCACGCCGCCCCGGCACCGCTCGCACACCCCGCCCGCGAACGCGCCCGGCTCTGCGCAGCGCGCGCAGTGCACCGTCGGGAGCTCGAGCACCTCGTGGGCGCAGTCCTCACAGAAGGCGCCGGGGCCCGGCAACACCACGTCGCACACCGCGCACGAGGGGGGCAGCACCACGTCGACCACCGCGTCGAAGGCCTCGCGCCAGCGCGCCGGCATGACTCACTCCTCCTGCAGCTTCTCGACGAAGCTGCGCACCTGCTCGAGCCCGTACTTCTTCTCGACCGCGGCCACCTGCGCGCCCTCGGCCTCGGTGCGGAACCAGCCCCACAGCTCGACGCGGCCATTGCGCACGCACGCGGTGACGGCCTTTGACTGCTTGAGCTCACCCTGCACCTTCTGCCGCAGCTTGAGCTGCGCCGGCGTGCGGGTCTCGGGGTCTTCGGCGCAGGCCATCACGTGCACCCGCGTGCCGTCCTTCCTCCACACCAGCGAGGTGCGGACGCCGGAGCAGCTCGCCTCGATCCAGATGGCGTCGGGCTCTTCGCTGTCCATGCCCTCCTCGACGCAGCGGCCAGACGAGCCGGTCACCGTCTCGAGCTTCGGCACCCGGAACTGACGCCGCTGCCCCACCTCGAGGGTGATGGCGCGGTAGTCCCCCGAGAGCAGCTCGGCCGCCGAGAGAGACAGGAGCGCGACCACCAGCAGCGGGTTCGTCATGGCGCAGCGCAGACGCTGTTGCGGCAGGTCAAATTCGAAGCGCACACGACGCCGCAGCCACCGCAGTTGTTCCGGTCGAAGGCGGTGTTGAGGCAGGTGGTGCCACACAGGGTGAGCCCGGTGGCGCACACGCAGCTGCCCGCCTGGCAGCCCACCGTCCCCGCCGCGCCCTGGCACACGGTGCCGCAGGTGCCGCAATTGGTGCGGTCGTTCTGCAGGTCACGGCACTGGCCGTTGCAGTTCGACTGGCCGACCGGGCACTGGCAGCTGCCGGCGACGCAGAACTGGCCGGGGGCACAGGTGCGCCCACAGGCACCGCAGTTGGCGCGGTCGCTCTGCAGGTCACGGCACACGCCGCCGCACACCCCGGAGCCTCCGGAGCAGTAGCAGATGCCGCCCAGGCACTGCTCGCCGGTGCCGCACCGACGCGCACAGGCGCCGCAGTTGTTGGTGTCGCTCTGCAGGTTGAGGCACGCGCCGCTGCACGAGGTCTGGCCCGCCGCGCACATGGTGACGCACTGGCTGGCATCGCACACCTGCCCTGCGCCGCACGCGCGCCCGCAGGCCCCGCAGTTGGCGACGTCGCTGGTCAGCGCCACGCACCGGTTGTTGCACGAGGTGAAGCCCGGGCCGCAGCGGCACGTGCCGTTGTTGCATTGCCCTCCGACGCCGCACACGTTGCCGCACGTGCCGCAGTTGTTGGGGTCGGCCTGGGTGAAGGTGCAGGTGCCGTTGCACGTCGCCTGGCCTGGGAAACACTGCGCCTGGCAGTTGAAGCCGGTGCACAGCTGGCCCGCGGGGCAGACCGTGCCGCAGGCGCCGCAGTTGTTCGGGTCGGTGCGGTTGACGCAGCGGTTGCCGCAGCGGAGCTGGCCCGGCCCACACTGGCAGACCGAGTTGCTGCAGGTGCCGCCGCCACACGAGACCCCGCAGCCGCCGCAGTTGGCCGGGTCGCTGGCGGTGTTGGTGCACAGCCCGCTGCAGGTGGCGTAGCCGGTGGGGCAGCCCGTCTGGCAGACGCTGTTGACGCACGACTGGCCGGCAGCGCACGTCACGCCGCACCCGCCACAGTTGGTCGAGTCACTCGTGGTGGTGACGCAGCGGCCGTTGCACGCGGTCTGACCCGCGGGGCACGCGCAGGCGCCGTTGCTGCACACCTGGCCCATGCCACACGTCACGCCGCAGGCGCCGCAGTTGTTGGCGTCAGACCCGGTCGAGACGCACGCGCCGTTGCAGACGCGCTGGCCCGTGGCGCACTGGCAGCTCCCGTTGGCGCAGGCCGCGCCCGTCGCACAGACGGTGCCGCACGTGCCGCAGTTGGTGACGTCGGTGCCGGTCGCCACGCAGCGCCCGTTGCACAACGAGGTGCCGGTGGGGCACGCGCAGGTGCCGTTGCTGCAAACCTGGCCGAGGGCGCAGGCCTGGCCGCACTGGCCGCAGTTCGAGGGGTTGCTGCGCAGGTCCACGCACTGGCCGCTGCACACCGACGAGCCGGTGGGACAACCGCACTGGCCGTTGGTGCACGCCTGGCCCGCGCCGCAGCGCACGTTGCAGCCGCCGCAGTTCGCGGGGTCGGAGAAGACGGCGACGCAGCGCCCGTTGCAGAACTGGCCGCCCGGAGGACAGGCGCAGGTGCCGCTGATGCAGCTCGTCCCCATCGGGCACACCAGGCCGCACACCCCGCAGTTGGCGCTGTCGGTGGTGGTGTTGGTGCAGGTGCCGTTGCAGTTGAGCTGCCCGGGAGGACAGGTGGTGGTGCACACCTTGTTCACGCACGCCGCGCCGGGCGCGCAGACGAGGCCACAGGCGCCGCAGTTGCGCGGGTCATTGGTCGGGTCGATGCACGAGCCGTCCGCGCACTGGGTCAACATTCCGCAGCTCGAAGCGCACTGTCCGGCGCGGCAGACCTGGCCCGCGCCGCACGCCCGGCCGCAGCCACCGCAGTTGGCGGGGTCGGAGGCGGTGTCGAGGCAGCGCCCGTTGCAGCTGGTGGTCGGCGGAGGACAGCCCACGCAGGCCCCGTTGTTACACGAGAGGCCGCTGGTGCAGATGATGTTGCAGCCGCCGCAGTTGCGCGGGTCGGCCCGGGTGTCGGTGCACGCCCCGTTGCAGGGCACCAGCGGCCGGCCACAAGTGGACGAGCAGCCGCCGTTGAGGCACGCCTCGTTGGGTCCACACACGGTGCCGCAGGCGCCGCAGTTCACCGGGTCGCTGCCCACGTCGACGCAGGCGCCGTTGCACACCTGCTGGCCGGGAGGACAGCCCTGGACACACTGGCCGTTGGAGCACGCCCCGCCGGGCATGCAGGTGTTGCCGCAGCCGCCGCAGTTGTTCGGGTCGGTGCGCGGGTCGACGCAGGCGTTGCCGCAGGTGAGCTGCCCCGCCGGACAACGCGCGACGCAGCGCCCGCCGCCGCAGGTGGCGTTGCCGCCGCAGACCGTGCTGCAGCCGCCGCAGTGGAATCGATCGTTCTGCAGGTCGACGCAACCGGTGCCGCACACCGTCAGCCCGGGCGCACAGCTGGTGACGCACTGGCCCGCCTGGCAGAAGGCGCCGTCCGCGCAGCTCCGACCGCAGCCGCCGCAGTTCCGCGCGTCGGTGTCGGTGTCGGCGCACTGGCCGTTGCACGAGCGCAGCGGCGCGCTGCACGCGCAGGCCCCGGCGATGCACAGCTCGAGGGAGCCGCAGGTGGTGCCGCACGCGCCGCAGTTGAGGCGATCGGACGTGACGTCGATGCAGGCGCCGTTGCAGAACGACTGGCCGCCCGGACAGCTCTGCGAGCAGGCGCCCATCTGGCAGACCGCGCCCGCCGCGCACAGCCGGCCACACGCCCCGCAGTTCGCCTCGTCGGTGAGGAGATCGGCGCAGCGCCCGCTGCAGGTCGTCTCGGTGCCCGTGCAGCCGGTGGCCCCGGGCTGACACCGGTTGTCCACGCAGGAATAGCCGTCGGGACACGGGGGATCGCCGGTGTTCCCGCAGATGAAGAGGTCGGTGCGAGCGCACCCCGCAGACACGAGGGACAGCGCACCGAGCAGCGCGAAGAGCAACCGGGAGGGGGACTTCATGGAGGACCTTCGGGCGTGAGGGGTGCGGCCACACGCCAGTGTATCGGAGCTGGGCAGCGCGATCACTTTACCCGCCACGGGCAGGGCGCTTCCCCGGCCACGCGCGCGTCTCGAGGTGGGTGGACAGGTAGTCGACGAAGGCGCGCACCTTGGGAGACAGGTACTGCGAGGGCGGAAAGACGGCGTGCATTGGCGAGGGGGGCAGCGCGTAGTCAGCGAGCACCTCGACGAGCTGGCCGCGGTCGAGGCTCGCGAGGGCGATCCCCGAGGGGATGCGGGCGATGCCCAGGCCCGCTTCGGCGAGCTGGGCCAACAGGACGAAGCTGTTGAGCGTCATGCGCGGCTTGAGCGCGAAGGCCCGCTTCTCCTTCTTCACCATGAAGAGCCACTTCACCTGGCGCTCGTCGGTGCCGAAGGCGAGCACGTCGTGGGAGACCAGCGCGTCCGGAGCGGTGGGGCGGCCCCGTCGCGCGAGGTACTCGGGGCTGGCGAGGCAGAGCACCGGGGCGCTCCCCAGCAGCCGCGCCTTGAGGCTGGAGTCGGGCAGCACGCCCGCCCGCAACGCCACGTCGAAGCCCTCGGCGACGAGGTCGACGTAGCGGTCGTTCAGGTCGAGCACGAGGCGCACGTCGGGATACGCGCGCGCGAAGCCGGCGAGCAGGCCGCCCATGAACAGCTCGGCGAAGGTGCCCGGCGCCGTCACCTTGAGCGTGCCCCGCGGGGTCGCTTCTGCCTGGTGCACGGTGCGCACCGCGTCTCCCAGCGCCCCGAGCGCCTGGGAGGCCTGGCGGAAGAAGGCGTCACCGACCTCGGTGAGCGAGACGGTGCGGGTGGTGCGCCGCAGCAACTGCTGCCCGAGCGCGGCCTCGAGGTCGGCCACGCGCCGGCTCACCGTCGACTTGGGCTGGCGGAGCTGGAGCGCCGCCTCGCGAAAGCCGCCGTGCTCCACCACCGCGACGAAGACGCGCACGGCGTTCAGGTCCAGTTGAGCGATGTCCATAGGATGGGCCAGTGTGTCCACGAGACGCCTCATTGTCCAACGCATCCATTCCGCGCAAGACGACCCCGCATTCACCTTTCAAGGAGACGAACCATGACCACGATGACGCAGACGGCAGGAACGGCGAGCAGCACCCCGGTGGGCTTCGGCAGGCTCGTCGGGCAGGCGCTGCTGGGAGGCGCGGCGGCGGCGGTGGTGAACCTGGTGTTGTTCTTCGGCGGGCGCGCCGCGGGCGTTCCCTTCACCGGGGAGTTCCAGCCCGGTCAGCTGGCCGAGCTGCCGGTGCCGCCGATCGTCATCAGCAGCCTGGTGCCAGCCGTGGTGGCGGCGCTGGTGGCGCTGCTGTTCCAGAAGTTCACCAAGGCGCCGGCGCGCAACTTCGCCATCCTCGCGACGGTGTTCTGCGTGGTGTCCTTCATGGGCCCGGCGAACGTGAAGCAGATCGCCGTCAGCACCATCGTGGTGATGAACCTCATGCACCTCGTCGCCGGCCTGGGCATCGGCGGCATGCTCTACCGCACCCTCAAGCAGGGGTGAGTGTGGCGCCGACATGCGCTGACTGAACGCGCTGTCACCTGTGAATCGCGGGGCCCGGAGGTCCTAGGCTGCGCCGCCTGATGCACGACGTGCTGCTCAGCGAGCTCGCGCAGCACCTCGAACCGGCGGCGCTGCGCGTCTACGCCGACCGGTTGCTCGAGCGCGGTGACGTGCACGGCGAGTTCATCACCCTGCAGTGCGAGCGGGCCGGGCGCGGGGAAGGCCAGCCGGGCGTGCGCGAAGAGCAGCTCCGACGCGAGGTGCTCGAGCCGAGACTGCGCGAGACGGTGGGCGCGAAGCTCAGCGCGAGGCGGTGGGAGCTGGGGTTGCTCAGCGAGGTGGCGCTGAGCATCGACGACGCGCCGGTGACGGAGCTGCAATCACTCGCCGTGCGGCCCGAGGGCCTCGGGGTGCGCCGCATCGTGATCGACGCGCTCGCGTGGGACGGCGGCGGCGACCTCACCCCGATGTGGGCCGCGCTCGCCGCGGGCCCGCGCTTCCCCAGGCTGGAGGCGATCGAAGTGCAGGTCGGGCTCGACGCCGGCCACCCGTGGATCGACGGCCCGATCAGCATCGGCCTGGTGGAGCCGCTCTACGCGGCCTACCCGGCGCTCCAGGAGCTCGAGCTCCACGGCGTCGAGCACCACCTCGGACAGGTGGTGTTGCCCGAGCTCCGGCGCTTCGCGGCGTCTCGACTGCGGCCCGAGACCATCACCTCGCTGGTCAACGCGCACTGGCCCCGCCTCGAGGTGCTGGAGCTGGAGTTCGGCCCCGCGCCCGCCGAGCCCGAGCCCGTCTTCGCGGCGCTGCTCTCGACACCGATGAGCGCGGCGCTCCAGCGGGTGCGGGTGAAGAGCCCGTGGCCGGAGTTCTTCAGGGCCGCCCTGCCCCGCTCTCCGCTCGGGCGCGGCCGCGTCACCGAGGTGTGAGCGCGCTCACGGGGTCGGGCTCCCCGCGTCGAACGGCGACCGCCGCTCCGCCGCCTTCCAGAAGTCCTGGTCTTCGTGCATCACGGCCTTCGCTTCGTCGTCGATGCCCTGGGACAGCTTCCGGTACCCGACGAACAGGGCGCCGAGCACGGCCAGCACCACCACCGCCTTGATGAGGAGGTCCGGCAGTTCCCGCCGCGTGGCGACGGGCGCCATGTCGATGAGCTCCGCGGCGGGAAGGGAAGGCGCCGCGGGGGCCTGGCGCTGGGCGGTCAGTCCCCGGGTGGCGGCCGTTGCAGCGAACCCGCCCTTCTTGATGCCCGCGACGAGCTCGGCCGTCCTCGGCGCTCGCGACAGGGCCACCGGCCGCTCGCCGGTCAGCTGCGTGAGCTGCTGCGCGGCGTAGGCGTCATCGGGGCGCAGGCGCAGGTAGCGCTTGAGGAGCACGGAGGCCTTGAGCGGGTTCCCCTCGAGCCGGGCGAGCTGGGCCGCGCGAAGGAACGCAGGGGCCGCGTCGGGCTGCGTGGCGATCAGCTGCTCGAGTTCCTGCAGCTTGGGGTTCTGCGTCGGGCCGAAATACAGCAACTGCGTGCGCGAGAGCTCCTGCAGCAGCCGCCTCGCCTCGGCGTGGTGGGCGTCGTGCAGGAGGGCCTGGTGCAGCTTGAGGATTCCGCGCGTCCGGGTCGGGGCGTCGCCTTCGAGAGACGGGCGCGCCTCGGCGACCAGCAGGTCCGCGGTCTGCGTGTCCAGCAACTGCTTGAGCTCGGCCGGCCGCTGCAGGCACTCAGCGAGGAGCCGGGCTGCGTGCGGCGCCGTTCCGCCACGAAAGGCAGCAGCACGTCG
>JBBRUE010000142.1:0-10907 GCA_038248085.1 Myxococcales bacterium
CCATCGCCTGGTACCCCGGGAGACTCAACGCCATCGGCGAGGTCGCTTCGGCCGCGAACGCCACGCCCCGCGCACGCACCGCCGCCTGCAGCCCGCGCATGTGCGGCCCGTTGAGCACGTCCTCCCGCAGCGGGCCGTCGACGGTGATGAAGATGACGCGGGCCAGGTGCTGCAGGCGTGCGGCCTCGGCCTCGTCGTGCGGCTCGGGGGGAAAGGGGCGCTCCCGCGACACCATGGCGGTCGCCAGCCCGCCGAGCGCCACCACCAGTGTCACCCCGAGCACCCGTCTCACGCAGTCATCAAACCACCAACCGGCGCCTCGATTCCCCCGGGTGATCTGCTGGGCGTAGCAGCACCATGCCTCCTGACGCCTCGCGCCCCGGCGTTCGGGTCAGCCGACGAGGCGCAGCGCCGGCTGGGCGAGGACGGAGAGCTTCTGCCGCAGCGCTGCCAGTTCCAGCGGCTTGGCGAGGTAGTCGTCCATGCCCGCCTCGCGGCAGCGCTCGATGTCACCCTTCATCGCGTTCGCCGTCAGCGCGCAGATCGCCACCCGCCCCCCGGCCCCCTCGCGAATCCGAATGCGCCGGGTCGCCTCGAGCCCATCGAGCTCCGGCATCTGCATGTCCATCAACACGAGGTCGAAGCGCTGCTGCGCCGTGGCTTCGACGGCGCCGGTCCCGGTCGTCACGTGCACCACCGAATGCCCTTCCCGCTCGAGCAACGTGCGCACCACCAGCGCGTTGATGGCGTTGTCTTCAGCGACCAACACGCACAGCGACCGGCCGGGGCCGGCGCGACCGGCCGAGGCAAGAACTGCGGGCGGCTCGGTGGCCTGGGCGACGGGGAGCGGGAGCTCGATGCTGAAGCACGAGCCGACCCCCGCCTGGCTGGTGACCTGCAGCCTGCCGCCCATGCGCTCAGTCAGCTTGCGGCTGATCGCCAGGCCCAGCCCGGTGCCGCCGTACCGGCGGGTGATGCTGCCATCGCCCTGGGTGAAGGCCTGGAAGAGCTTCGGCAACTGGTCGGCGGGGATGCCGATGCCGCTGTCGTGCACCTCCACCCGCAGCGCCCCGACGGCCGTGACCCGCGCCACCAGCCGCACCTCGCCCGCCGCGGTGAACTTCGCGGCGTTGCCCGCGAGGTTGAGCAGCACCTGGAACACGCGCGTCGGGTCGCCGAGCAGGAACGCCGGCACCGCGGCCTCGACCTCGAGCCGCACCAGCAGCCCCTTCTCCTCGGCGCGCACCGAGACCGTCTGCACCACCCGCTGGAGCAACTCTCGCGGCGCGAAGGGCACCGCCTCGAGTTCCATGCGGCCGGACTCGACCTTCGAGAGGTCGAGGATGTCGTTGATCAATGACATCATCGTCTGCCCCGACTCGCGCACGGCGTCGAGCAGCCCGTGTTGTTCGGGTGACGGCGTGGCCTCGAGCAGCAACTGGGTCATGCCGAGGATGCCGTTGAGCGGCGTGCGGATCTCGTGGCTCATGTTGGCGAGGAACTCGCTCTTGACCCGGCTCGCGTCGAGCGCCGCCTCGCGGGCGCGCACCAGCTCGGCCTCGAAAGCCTTTCGCTCGGTGTTGTCGGAGATGTAGCCGTGCCACAGCACGCTCCCGTCGGGCTGCGGCTCGGGCGTGGCGGTGCCGAGCAACCACCGCACCCGGCCCGCGTCCTGCCGCACCCGATACTCGTGTTCCCAGCGGCCCAGCGTGGTCGCCGAGCGGGTGATGGAGGCCGTGACGTCCTCGAGGTCGTCCGGGTGCAATCGGGCGAAGGCCTTCGTCGCGTCGAGGCGCACGTCCTCGGGGTCCACCCCGTAGATCTCGCGGAGGCCCTCGCTCGCCCAGGGGAAGCAGGAGCGCCCGTCGGGGAACCGCTGAAATTGGTACACCACGCCGGGGAGGTGGCGGCTGAGCTTCACCAGGCGCTCGATGTACTCGCGGCGCGCGACCTCGACCTGCCGTTGCGCGGTGACGTCACTGGCCACGCCGAGGAAGCCGTGCACCTCGCCACCCGGCCCCCGCAAGGCGGTCACCGTCAGCGCCACCACCAACCGCGAGCCGTCCTTGCGCACGTAGGTCCACTCGCGCGTCTCGCTGCGGCCGCGCCGCGCCAGCTCCACGAACACGTCGAAGCCGGGCTCGATGGCCGTGCCGAGCACCTGGGTGAAGTGCCGGGCATGGGCGACGACCTCCATCGGGTCGTGGAGCACGGCCGGGCTCCGCACGCCCACCATCTCGCTCGCGGTCCACCCCAACATCCGCTCGGCGCCGCGGTTGAAGAAGGTGATGTTGCCCTTCGCATCGGTCGCGATGACGGAGTGCTCGGTGCCGTCGAGCACCACCTGCAGCATCGACAGGCTCTGCTCGAGCTTGACCCGCACCGCCGCCTGCGCGGCCTCGGCTGCCTTGCGCTCGGTGATGTCGGTCTCGATGGCCATGAGGTGGGTGACGACGCCCGCCTCGTCCCGCATGGGCTGCACGTCGATGTCCACCCAGTACGACTGGCCAGCCTTGGTGTAGTTGAGCACCTCGGCGTGGAAGGGCTCGAAGCGCGCGAGGCGTTCGCGCATCAGCGCCACGGTGGCCGGGTCGGTGCCCGGGCCCTGGAGGAACTTGCCCGGCCGGCGCCCCATCACCTCGTCGAGCGTGTAGCCCGTCAACCGCGTGAAGCCGGCGTTCACCCACTCGATGAGCCCGTCCCGGTTGGCGACCACCACCCCGTTCCACGTGCGCTCGGCGACCATCGACAGCTTCCGGAGCCGCTGCTCCATCGCCTGCCGCTCGGAGTGGTCGACCATCACGCCCTGGTAGCGGACGACCACCCCGTGGGGGTCGCGCACCGGCACGGCTCGCGAGCTGACGTGCCGCACCGTCCCGTCGTGACGAACGATGACCGGGTGGAGTTCGAAGGGCAGGCCGGCGGCCACCGCCGCGAGCATCTGCTGCTGATCGTCCAGCGGGCAGCAGGAGCAGACGTACTCGGCCGTCGCCATGACACCCGGCGCCAGGCCGAACAGCTCGCCACACGAGTCGGACCAGGTGATCGTTCGGGTCACCAGGTCGAAGGACCACGGGCTGACGCGCGCCAGATCCGTCGCGCATCGCAGCAGCTCGAGCTCCGCGCGGAGCTGGCTCACTTCCGAGGCGTCGGACTGATCAGTCACCGCGCCAACAAGTGCAAAACATGCACCCGTGGCCCAGGTGGCGCAATCAGGGGAGTTGGGCCGGACCCGGCGGGGTCAATTTCAGACGCCCGGGGTCACCACGACCCAGCGTCAGCGGGCGAAGTAGCGGGGCGGCCGTCGGGCCTTCGTCGCCAGCTCGAACGCGTGGCCCAGGGCGAGCACCTTTGCGTCGCTCCACGCCGGGCCCACGAAGCTCAAGGACACCGGGAGCTCCCCGACGAAGCCCATCGGCACGGTGAGGTGCGGGCACCCGGCGACCGCCGCGGGGGTGGAGAACGAGAAGAGCGAGGCATCTCCGTTGGTGAAGTCGGTCAGCCAGGCCGGCGACCCCGTGGGAGCTACGAGCGCATCGAGCTGGTGCTTGCCCAGCACGGCGTGGAGCGCGACGCGGGCCTTGCCGCACGTCGCCAGCGCCTTGCGGTACGCCGGGCTCGTGAGCGGGCCGCGCGTCATCGCGTCTTCGAAGAACTGCTGGCCGAAGAAGCCGAGCTCGTCCGCCGCGTGGGCGCGGTTGAAGGCCACCACGTCGGCCACCGACTTCATCGGCCCGCCGCGCGCCGCGAGGTAGGCGTCGAGGTCGGCCTTCACTTCGAAGAGCAGCACCTCCAGCTCCGCGGCGTCGTACGCGGCCGAGGGGAGCTCGACGTCGACCAGCGTCGCGCCGCCCGCCTGCAGCGCCGCGAGGGCCTCGGCCACCACGGGCGCCTCGTTCCAGTTCGCGTCGACCAGCGCGCGCACCACGCCCAGCCGCGCCCCCTTCAGGCTCGCCCCGGCGAGCGCGGCGAAGAAGCCCTTCACGTCTTTCGGGGCCTTCGTGGTGAGGGCGTCGCGCGGGTCGGCGCCCGCGATGGCGTCGAGCACCAGCGCCGCGTCGGCCACCGAGCGCGTCAGCGGCCCCGCGGTGTCCTGGCTGTGCGCGAGCGGAATGATGCCCGCGCGCGAGACGAGCCCCAGGGTGGGCTTGAAGCCCACCACGCCGCAGACCGAGGCCGGCGAGACGATGGAGCCGTCGGTCTCGGTGCCGATCGCCGCGCCGCACAGGCTCGCCGCGACCGCGACCGCAGAGCCGGACGACGAGCCCGAGGCGTTGCGGGTGGTGATGTACGGGTTCTTCGTCAGCCCGCCTCGCGCGCTCCACCCCGAGGTCGACGCGCGGCCCCGCAGGTTCGCCCACTCCGAGAGGTTGGTCTTGCCCAGCAGCAGCGCCCCCGCCTCACGGAGCCGCGCCACCACGAAGGCATCGCGCAGTGGCACCGGCGCGTCGGCCAGCGCGAGCGAGCCGGCCGTCGTCTTCAGCTGATCAGCCGTGTCGAGGTTGTCCTTCACCAACACCGGGAGGCCGTGGAGCGGACCCCGCGCCCCCTTCGCCGCGCGCTCGGCGTCGAGGGCGGTCGCGAGCTGATCAGCCTCGGGGTTCAGCTCGAGCACGCTCTTGAGCGTGGGGCCGTGCGTGTCGAGGCGGGTGATGCGCTCGAGGTACGCGGCGACCAACTGCCGCGAAGTGACCGTGCCGGCGGCCAGCGCGCGGCTCAGGGCTTCCAACGACTGCTCTTCGACGGAGAACGGATCAGCAGCGCCGTAGGCGAGCGCAGACACCCCGCTCAGCAGCACCCCGCGCCGGGTGAGCTTCACCCGAAACGACCCTCACCTGGGCCCGGTTCCGGAAACGGTGACGAGTGGTAACCGACCTCCTGCGCCCCGAACTTCGGGATCGGCACGATGTCGAGCAGCACCAGCATGCCCAGCACCGCCAGCGCGGCGAGCACGAGCAGGGCGAGAATGAGCCCGGTGCGCGGCGGCCGCACGGCGTCCAGGTCTTCGAGGGAGTCCAGCGGCGCCATCTGCCGGTCTTCCGTCGGCTGGAAGTCGGTGCCCGACGGGGGCTGCTCGACCTGGCGGGCGTTGAAGTTCACCGGTGACGGTGCGGGGCGGCGGGCCGCGCGCGCAGCGATGAGCCCGGGGAGCTCGTTGGGCAACGCGATGGCGGTCTTCGCGCCCTCGTCGTCGTCGTCGTCGTCCCAGTCCATCGCGTTGCCCTTGCCGGTGATCGACAGGGTCTCGCCCGAAAGGGTGCGCGGCGGCAACACCGGGGGCGGCGCGGCCATCGGCGGGGTCAGCTCGACGTTCGGCGCCTTGTCGGTGAGCACCTTCTCGCGCTGCGTGCTGGCGCCGTTGGCCGGCGAGGTGTTCGCACCCGAGGCGCTGGCCGTGACCGCGTTCTTCCGGTTGGCGGCGAACTGCGCGCGCAGGTTGCGAATCTCGTCGGGCAGCGCCGCCGCGGGAATCGTCTTGTCCCCCACGTCGTCGTCGTCGTCCGCGTCGTAGTTGAACGACGGGCGGGCGAGCGCGGGCTCCGCCGAGGTGACCTTGCCTTCCCGGCTGGGTGGGAGGGGCGCGCTGGGCGTGGGTGCCCGCAACGACTTGGGCCGGGCCGGGTTGGTCGGTGACTCCTGCGAAGGGTTCGGAGGCCCCTTGAGCTCCGAGGGCTTCACCCCTGGTCGCGTCGAGTCTTCGCCCTCGGCGGCGGGCATGGCCGCCCGCGGCGCGGTGACCAGCGACGCGCGGCGCGGGGTGTCTCCCGGCTTGGGCTCGACCTGCCCCGACCCGGCCGAGACCGTCGACGCGCTGGCGCGCACCTTGGCGAGCACGTTCTGCACCCGCACCTCGCCGGTCGTCTCGGCGCCGAACTCGGCCGACTCGAGCAGCCGGCGCGTCTCGATGCGGCGGTCCGCGAAGTAGCGGGTCACCACCTCGCCGCACTGCTCCGGGTGCCACAGCAGCCCGGGGGCGGCCTTCTCGATGGCCCGGGCGAACTCCAGCGCGGTGCCGAAGCGCCGCTCGCGGTCGCGCTGGAGCGCCTTGAGCACCACCCCGTCGAGGTCGGGGCCCACCGTCTTGTTCCACTTCGAGGGCGGCTGCACTTCCTCGCGGAGCGCGGCCATCATGCCTTCCTCGGCCGTCTTGCCGTGGAAGAGGCGCAGGCCGGTGAGGCACTCGTGCATCACCACGCCCAGCGCGAAGATGTCGCTGCGCGGGTCGAGCGGCTCGCCGCGAATCTGCTCGGGCGACATGTACCCCGAGGTGCCCTTCACCATGCCGATGCTGGTGCGCCCGCTGCGGCCCAGGGCCTTGGCGATGCCGAAGTCGAGCAGCTTGGTGACGCCTTCGTACGTCACCATGATGTTCTTCTCGGCGACGTCGCGGTGAATGACGATCTGCTTGCGGCCGCGCGCGTCGGTGAAGTTGTGCGCGTAGTGGAGCGCCAGCGCCGTGTCCCGCACCGAGGTCAGCGTGAACCCGACGGGGATGGGCTCCTTGGCGGTGCGGCACGCGCGCGCCATCTCGACCAGGGTGCACCCCTGGACGAACTCCATCGCCATGTAGAGCTGGCCCTCGTCGGTATCGAGCTCGAAGACCTGGGCGATGTTGGGGTGGTTGAAGACCGCGGTGATGCGCGCCTCTTCGAGGAACATGCCCACGAAGTCTTCTTCACCGCCGATGTCGGGAAGAATGGTCTTGAGGACCACCAGCTTCTTGAAGCCGGCGAGGCCCGTCTGGTGCGCGAGGTAGATCGCGCTCATCCCGCCGGTCGAGAGGCGGCACAGAACCTCGTACTTGCCGAGGTGGCGACGATCGAGCGGTGTGCTCGGCGCGATGAATGAGTTGTTGGCCACCGTTCCCCGAGGGCGGACTCTACCCCTTTGGGGCCCTGCGTCTCGCTTTCAGCTCGTTGGGCCGGGGTGACACAGCCGGTAGTGGAGCGCGGACCAGTCGACGTCGTCCGACACCAGGTCGTCGAGGGCGGGGTGCAACAGCGCCGCTTCGGTCGAGAAGTGGGCGTCGAGCGCGTCCTCCAGCGCCTCCAGCGCGGTCAACGCCGGGAGGCTGTCCCAATGGGTGACGGCATCGCACACCGCGTCGAGGCGCTCGGGAATGCCGTCGTGTTCCTTGCGCAGCCGCCCCGCGAGGCCGCCCGGGTCACCGGTGCGCTGGATGAACAGCGGCACCAGGCGCCCTTCGGTGTCGAGGTGCTGCTCGAGGTGGAGCCGCAGCTCGCCCAGGCGCTGCGCCGCCGACTGGAAGCCGCCGAACTGCACCAGCCGCTTCACGTCGGCGATGGTCTTCTGCAGGGCCAGTGCCTCTTGCCCGGGTTGCCGTAACGAGCCCATGGGAACCTCCCCGGGCGCCGGTCTTCAGGCGTGGGCCTGGAGGTCGGTGACCCGACGAATCTGGAACGCAATCGAAGGCTGGGCTTCCCGGGGCAACAAGGAGAGCAGCCGCATCAAGTCTGTCGACGTCACGAGGCCCACCAGCGCCCCTTGCGCGGTGACGATGGGGATGGCGTCGATCTTCGCGTCCACCATCGCCTGCGCGAGCTCTGCGACGGGAGAGCCCGGCCCCCCCGACACCGGCGCCAACGACATCACTTCCCCCACGGTCTTCGGGGGGTAGACGAAGCCTCCGTCGCGCCCGTGCCCGATGGCCAGCAGCACGTCGCGGTCCGACAAGATGCCCGCCAGCTTCGCCCCGGCGACCACCGGCAGGTGCCGCACGCCGTGTTCCAGCATGAGGCGGTGAGCCGCCTCGAGCGAAAGCTCGGGCGGCACCGTGACGACTTCCACGCGCATCAGGTTGTTGGCGTCCATGGGGAACTCCTCGAGCAACAGGGCCACGGCCGGCAGGTGAGCAAGTGCGGGGCCAGTGCCCACTTCGGTGGGGAAGCAAGGGGATCAGCGATCGGCCCCCCACTCCGGCGCATGAAGTGCGGTGCGCGCCGCCGGCCTCGCGCACACGCCCGTCGTCCCCACGAAGGTTCTGCGGCGGCGGGAGGGGGCCCGCTGCCCAATGCCGGGGATCTGCCGGCGGCACGGAACTGGCTCCCTTCCATGACGAGGAAAGGGCATGGACTACTTCGACGCACGGCTGCTGGTGGTGGACAGTCAGCGAACCCCGTGGGACTTCTGGGTTCCTCTGGGTGAACTCGCCACCAGAGGGGGGTTGGCCGCACATGGGTGACGTCGTCGTCTCGAGCAAAGAGGAGCTCTCGACCGTCAACGACGAGATGGGGCAGCGCAACGCCGAGGCCACGCGCGTCAACGACGACCTCGCCAACGTGCTCAACAGCGTGGGCATCGCCATCCTCATTCTCGGGCGCGACTCGCGCATTCGGCGCTTCACCCCGGCGGCGGCGAAGCTGCTCAACCTCATCTCCACCGACGTGGGTCGGCCCATCTCGGACATCAAGTCGAACCTCCGCGCGCCGGACCTGATGGCGATGGTGAGCGACGTGCTCGAGCACCTCGTGCCGCGCGAGCGGACCATCACCGACGAGGGGGGGCGCTGGTTCCAGCTCACTGCGCGGCCCTACCTGACCACCGACCGCAAGGTGGACGGCACGGTGGTGAGCATCGTCGACATCGACACCATTCAGCGCGGGGGCATCTTGCTCGCCGAGGCGCGCGACTACGCCGAGGCCATCGTGGACACGGTGCGCGAGCCGCTGCTGGTGCTCGACGAGCAGCGCAAGGTCCGCTCGGCGAACCGCTCGTTCTACCGGAAGTTCCAGCTCAGCCGCGAGAAGGTCGAGGGTCAACGCTTCGAGGACCTGGGGGACGACCACTGGGTGCTGCCAGCGCTGACCACCGCGCTCGACCGCATCGAGGCCAGCAAGCCGGGCGAAGAGGTCCGTCCCGACACGCTCACCCAGTTCGGCGGCCGGTCGATGCGCATCTCCGGGCGGCCGCTGCTGCGGGTAGACCAGCCCTCGTGGCTGCTGCTCGCCTTCGAGGACGTCACCGAGCAGATGAAGAACGACGGGGCGGTGCGCCGCAGTGAGCGCGCGCTGCGCGACATGCTCGGGGCCGCGTCGGAGGCCATCGTCATCGCCGGCCGCGACGGCCGCGTCACCTACGCCAACACCATGGCCGCGCAGACCTTCGGCTACCCCGAGGACGAGCTGGCCGGCCTGTCGATCGACGCCCTCGTGCCCGACGGCCACCGCGCCCAGCACCAGGCCGACCGTGTCGCATTTCAGCAAGCGCCGATGTCCCGCCTGATGGGCGTCAACCGCGAGCTCCACGGGCGACGGAAGGACGGCACCCTGTTCCCTGCGGAGGTCAGCCTCAGCACGATGGAAGGCGAGGCCGGCCCGCTGGTGGTGGCCTTCATCTCCGACGTCTCGACCCGCAAGGAGAGCGAGGCGCGCATCCGCGCGTACAAGGAGAACCTCCAGGAGATGGCCTTCGACGCCGCCCTGGTCGAGGAACGCCAGCGCCGCATCCTCGCGGCCAACCTCCACGACAACATCGGGCAGACCCTGGCGCTCGCGCAGTTGCGGCTCAAGGCCGCGCAGCACGCCCTGGCCGGCACGCAGTCGCGCGACCTCGACGCCGGCATCCAGCTCCTCGACAAGGCGATGGCCGACACCCGCGAGCTGACCTTCGAGCTGAGCCCGCCGGTGCTCTACGACCTCGGGCTCCCCGCGGCGCTCTCGTGGCTGGGGGACCAGCTCCAGGCCCAGCACCAGGTGCACGTCACCGTCGAGGCCGACGCGCCCTTCACGAAGATCGACGACGAGACCGCGGGCCTGCTGTTCCGCGCGGTGCGCGAGCTGCTGACCAACGTGGTGAAGCACGCGAAGACCTCGGCGGCGACCGTCTCGCTCCACCGCGTCAACTCGACGCTGACCCTGGTGGTCGAGGACCACGGCACCGGCTTCGACCCCTCGCGGCTCAAGACCTACGAGGCGATGAACAGCTTCGGCCTCTTCAGCGTGCGCGAGCAGATGTCGCGGCTCGGGGGCGCCTTCGACGTCGTCTCGAGCGTCGACCACGGCACGAAGATCACCCTCCAGATTCCCCTCACCACCCACAGGCCCCCGGAGACCCCATGAACGTCCTCCTCGTCGATGATCACCAGATGATGCGTGACGGGTTGCGCGCCGTGCTCGAGCGCGAGAGCGACATCCACGTGGTGGGCGAGGCTGCCGACGGGCGCACCGCCATCGAGCTGTGCGCGACGCTCCGACCCGACATCGTGGTGATGGACATCGGCATGCCGGGGCTCAACGGCATCGACGCCACCCGTCAGCTGCTCAGCCAGTTCCCCTCGACGCGCGTGGTGGCGCTCTCGATGAACGCCGATCGCCGCTACGTGCACGCGATGTTCGAGGCGGGCGCCTGGGGCTACCTGGTGAAGAGCTCGGCGTCGGAAGAGCTGATTCGCGCGCTGCGCGCGGTGCTGCACGGCGAGAAGTTCGTCAGCCCGGCCGTGGCCAGCGCGGTGGTCGACGCCTTCGTGGTTGGCCCCAAATCGCCGACGCGGGACCCGCGCAGCGAGCTGAGCCCCCGCGAGCGCGAGGTGCTGCAGTTACTCGCCGAGGGCCTGACCTCGAAGGAGATCGCCAGCAAGCTCGACATCGCGGTCTCGACCATCGAGACGCACCGCAAGCAGATCATGGCCAAGCTCGACCTCCGCTCGGTCGCGGAGCTGACGAAGTTCGCCATCCGCACCGGGCTCACCACGCTCGAGTAGCGCGCGCACCCACCACCAACAGGTGGCCCGGCACCCGGTATCGCGCGAACCCGTACCTGTTTCTGGGGAGTTCCTTCCTCGTAAGGGCGCGCACTGTGGTGCGCCGAGGGCACCATGGACCAGGGAACGGTTGTGCTGATCGAGGCCGACGTCGGGGTGCGGGAGCGGTTGGCGGACGCCTTGCGGA
>JBBRUE010000143.1:0-10878 GCA_038248085.1 Myxococcales bacterium
AGCCGGGCACCCCCCGACGGGTGCTGGTGTTCGTCGCTGGCATCGATCGCTCGCTGGGGTGGCTCCTGTTCTTCCTCGCGACGGTCGCCTTGCTCCCCGGGGCGGCGAGGAGCCTGCTCGAGGTTCAGCTGCTGAGCGTGATCATCGGCTGGTCGCTGGGCGGGGCCCTCGTGGTCGATGCCATCAACGCCCTCGCCGCGGCCACCGACGACCTCAGCGCCCGAGGGGGCGACGGGCTGGCGGCGCTGCGGCTCCGCTCGCTGAGGCTGGTGGGTCGGGTGGTGGTCAGCATCATCCTGGTGCTCGTGCTCAGCGCCCGCTTGGTGGGGGAAGGCACCGTGTACAACTGGGTGCTGTCGACGGCCTGGCTGGCTGGAGTCCCCGTCTTCCTTGTCCTGATTCGCTGGTGGCGTGAACAGGTGTTCCAGCGGGTGAGCAAGCTGCGCCGCAAGACCAAGTTCCAGGAATGGGTGCTGGCCAACCGCGAAGGGTGGAAGAGCTTCCTCGCGGCGACCCTGGCGGCCGTTCAGGTCTTCACCGTGGGCGCCTATAAGATCGTGCGCAACCGGCTGAGCGCGTTCCGGCTGACGCGCAGAGCCCACGCCTGGTTGTTCAAGCGGGGCCTCGAACGGCAGGCCGAAGATGGTCCTCACCCCGTCCTGGCGGCCCTGGGGGACGAGGCACGCGCCCTGTTGGCGCCCGGCCGCGCCGCGCCCACCTGGCTCGAGAGCACCGTCGACGAACATCTCGAGCTGCTCCGCGGGCGCGCCGCCGCGGGCCACGGAGGGCTGATCGCGGTGGTGGGTCGCCGAGGCAGCGGCAAGTCGTCGCTGCTGCGGCACCTGAAGGCCGGCTCGCCGACCGCCCTCGCGCTCGCCTGCGGGCCCGCCACCTCGGTCGCCGACCTCCAGGCGAGCGTGGCCGCGACACCGACCCCGCCGGGGCTGGTGCTGCTCGACGACGCCCAGCGGCTGATCAAGCCCACCCTCGGCGGACTGCGGGCGTTCGATGAGACCCTCAACTGGGTTCGGGGTCACTCCGGGAAGACCCTGTGGGTGTTTGCCATCGATGCCGCGCTGTGGCCGTTTCTGCGACGCGCGCGTGACAACCGCCTCCTCTTCGACGAGGTCCTCACCATCGAGGGCTGGACCGACGAGCAGATCGGCCAGCTGTTGGCCAGCCGCTCCTCGGAAGCGGGCCTCGCCCCCAGCTTCATCGACCTCCTCGACGAGCCGCCGCGCAACGCCGACGAGGTAGACAAGCAGGAAGCGCTCGACGCCAAGCGCACCGGCTACTTCCGCATGGTGTGGGACTACGCGCTGGGAAACCCGGCGATCGCCCTCGAGGTGTGGCGCAATTCCCTCGGGCTCGGGGCTGACGGCACGGCGCGGGTGCGCACGCTCACGGCGCCGGGAACCCAGCGCCTCGAGACCCTGCCCGACTCGTCCATCTTCGTGCTCAGGGCGGTGCTGCAGTTGGCGCCCGCGCAGGTGTCGGAGGTCGCCGAGGCCACGCGACTCACCGAGACGGCCGTGGTCAACGCCTTCCGGTATGGGCAGGCCCACGGCTATCTGGTGGAAACGAAAGAGGGGGTCGAGGTGGCGTGGCACTGGCTGCGTGCCGTGACCGTGTTCCTCGAGCGCCGACATCTGGTGGTGAGCTCGTCATGGTGAACCTGATGGTCCGGTCCCGCTGGCAACTCTTCCTCTCCGTGGTGCTCGCGGCCCCCGCCTCCGCGCAAGACGCGCCCGACTTCGGCCGCCTGACCGAGTTCATTCGCTGGGGGGGCGTGGCCGCGTCATTGCCCATCGTGCTCGGCGCGATGTTTCTCATTCGGCTGGTCGAGAACGCGGGCAACCGGCTGACCGCTCGCTTTTCCAACAAGCGGCCGCTGATTCAGCAGGTGCAGACGACCCTGCGCTTCGCCCTCTACATCGTCAGCTTCACGCTGGCCCTGAGCCTGAGCATTCGCCTCGACCCCACCGCGCTGACGGTGATCGGCGGCGCGCTGGCCTTCGCGGTCGGCTTCGCGCTGCGCGACCTGGTGGCGTCCTTCATCGCCGGGATCACCATCATGTTCGACCGCCCCTTCCAGGTCGGCGACCGGGTCACCTACGGGGGGGAATACGGCGACATCATCCAGATCGGGCTGCGCAGCGTGCGCATGAACACGCTCGACCACAACATCATCACCATCCCCAACAACAAGGTCTTCTCGGACGTCACCTCGAGCGGCAACTACGGCAACCTCGAGATGCAGGTGCCGATGGATTTCTACATCGGCATCGATCAGGACGCCTTGCTGGCGACCGAGATCATCCGCGAGGCCTGCCTCACCAGCCCCTACGTCTTCTTCGATCAGCCGGTGCCGGTGCTCGCCAAGCAGGTCATCCTGCAGGACTACATGGCCTTCCACCTGAAGGTGCGGCCCTACGTGTTCGACTGCAAATACGAGAAGCCCTTCGAGACCGACGTGCACCTGCGGGTCCTCGAGGCCTTTCGCCGCCATGGCATCTCCCCGCCTGCGATTCTCCATCGACGGGTGGACGACCTCCCCGCGCCGGTGACCGTCGCCGCCCGCGGGAAATGAGGGCGACGTGCTGACGTTGGTGCTGCTGGCGCTCGCGGCTGGCGTCAAGGCACAGCCCTGCCGGCCCACCGTCGCCTGCACGGCCGAGCTGGTGCCCGCGGGCCACGCCGAGGTGGAGGTGGGCGGGTGGAGCACGGCGTCGGGCACCGCCCTCAACGTCCTCGCCAAGGTCTCGCTGGTGGACTGGCTGCAGGTGCAGTTCGGCACGGACCGGCTGCTGGACTTCACCTCCACGGGCGTGACGGCGGTGGACGGCGCGGTTGTCTCGCTGAAGGGTCGCCTGTTCACCCAGCTCGGCTGGCGCCCCACGCTCTCTGTCTCGATGAGGTTGGCCGCGCCCACGCGTCCGCCGCTCCCCGCGATCCAGGGGGCGACCGACCTCGCGGGGACCCTTCACGTCTCGAAAGATCTCGGCCCGCTGCACGCCGACCTCAACGCGACCGTACTGGTGCTGGGGCTGCGGGAAGCGCAGGGGCAGGCGGCGATGGCCCTGTCCACAGGGCTGCCCGCTCACTTCGGCGCTGCGCTCGAGGTGCACTCGACGTTCGGCAACCCGCGCCTCGCCGATGAGGGAGGCGTGCGCGCAGTGCTCACCTGGTCGGGCGACGATCGGCTGGTGCTCGATGTGGGCGGTGACCTCGGCTTCTTTCCGCAGACCCGCGCCTGGGCCTTCTTTTTCGGGTTCGTCTTCGTCCCCACCGTTTGACGCGGTCTCACCAGGAGCACCCCATGGAAGATGCAATCGGTAAGTGGCTGAATGACCCGATGGTCGGGAAGGTGGTGGCCGCGTCGATCGGGCTGTTGATCGTCTACGTGGTGGTGCGGTTTCTTCAGCGCTCGGTCGACAAGCACGTCAAGGAGAACTCCAACCGGTACCGCGCGCGCAAGGTGCTTTCCTTCGCGCGCTTCGTCGCGGCGGTGGTCGTGCTGGCGACCATCTTCAGTGATCGCCTCGGCGGACTGACGGTGGCATTCGGGGTCGCGGGCGCAGGCATCGCCTTCGCGCTCCAGGAGGTGATCGCCAGCATCGCGGGCTGGATGGCGATCTCCTCCGGCGGGTTCTACGCGACGGGCGATCGGGTGCAGCTGGGGGGCATCAAGGGCGACGTGATCGACATCGGGGTGCTCCGCACCACCCTGATGGAGGTCGGCCAGTGGGTGAACGGCGATCTCTACAACGGGCGCATCGTGCGCGTGGCGAACAGCTTCGTGTTCAAGGAGCCTGTCTTCAACTACTCCGCCGACTTCCCCTTCCTCTGGGACGAACTCACCGTGCCCGTCCGGTATGGTTCTGACTGGAAGCGGGCCAAGACCATGCTCGCGAGCGTCGCGACCGAGGTGTGTGACGACTTCGCCACCCGCTCACAGGCTGCCTGGGACGAAGCGGTCGCCAAGTACCGCCTCGAGCCAGCCCAGGTGCAGCCGATGGTGACGATGGTCGCCAACGACAACTGGCTGGAATTCACCGTTCGCTACGTCGTGGACTACCGGAAGCGCCGCGTGGTGAAGGACCAGCTCTTCACCCGCATCCTCGAGGAGGTCGACAAGTCCGAGGACAAGATCCGCCTCGCCTCGGCGACCTTCGAAGTAGTGAACCTCCCCCGGCTCGAGGTCGATTTCCCGAACGCCAAGGGCACCATCTCGACCCGATACGTCCCCTGAACCCGCCGGAGGGTCGCGCGTCTTGGGCCCCTCACGTGTCGTGCGCTTCATGGTGCGCCCAGGTCGCACCAGGGCTCAGGCCGCGCGCGCCGCGATATGGTCAGCCGAGCCTGGTGCGACGAGCCGGTGTCGAGGGCGGCGGCGGGTGTGTTCCCACCATCAACGGAAGGGTTTCCCATGCCGCGCCTGACGCTTCGAGTCGTGGGTCTGGTGGGCCTCCTGGGGGCCGGGTGCTCCGCGCCGGTGGGGAGCCAGCAGTACCTCGACGTCACGGTGCGCCTCGGCGCGGGGGTCACCTCGAGCTGCGTGAGGGTGGTGCTGACCGCGGAAGGCGGCGCCACCAGGCAGACGCGCCCGATGAAGCTCAACGGGACGACCTCGTCGCTGCGGGTCGCCGTCTACCGGGACGAGCTCCCCGCCACGGTCTCGGTGCAGGCACTCGGCTTCTCCGACGAGGGCTGCACCACCCGCACCGCCCCGGTGGAGGAGTCGGCCCTCACCGCGGCCACCTTCGCCCAGCCGCCCACCGCCGTCGCCCTGCTGCTGGAGCGCGCCGCGGCCATCGACGCCGACGGAGACGGCTTCTCACCCCCTTCCGACTGCGACGACACCAGCCCCGCCATCCACCCCGGGGTGCCGGAGGTGTGCTCCGACGGCAAGGACAACGACTGCAGCGCCGGCGCGGACTGCGTCGACCCGGCCTGTGACACGCTCGGCTGTGGCACCGCCGCGGTCTGCGGTGGCGGCGCGTGTCATGAGCAGGTCTGCAGCGATGGGCTGGACGGCGACGGTGACGGGGCCGTCGACTGCGCGGACTCCGACTGCGACCAGCTGGCCTGCGGCACCGGCCCGGGGGCGCGCTGCAGCGGCAGTCGCTGCGCGGAGCAGCTGTGCAACGACGGCATCGACAACGACGGCGACGGCCCGCGCGACTGCGTCGACTCCGACTGCGCCATGGCGGCCTGCGGCGTGGGCGGCAGCTGCGCCGACGGCGGCTGCCGCGAGCCGGCGGAGAGCATCTGCGACGACGGCCTCGACAGCGACGCCGACAACCTCGTCGACTGCGACGACCCGGACTGCGGGGGCCGGCGCTGCAGTGACGGCGACGCGTGCACCACCAATGAGGTGTGCAGCGGCGTCAGCTGCGGCGGCGGAACGGTCACCACCTGCATGGCGGCGCCCGGAGCGTGCTTCTCGATGGCCGGGACCTGCGCCCCCGCCACGGGGCTCTGCAGCTACGCGCCCCTGGGCACGGCCGCGGCCTGCGAAGACGGCAACGCCTGCTCCCGCCCCGACCACTGCGACGGCGACGGCGGCTGCATCAGTACCCCGCTGGTGTGCGCCGCGGCGCCGGGCCCCTGCTTCGCCGCGGGCGTGTGCCAGCCCTCGCTCGACGGCGGGTGCACCTACGCGGTGATGAGCGGCGCGAGCTGCAGCGACGGCAACGCCTGCACCACCGGGGACAGCTGCGCAGCCGACGGGGGCTGCCAGAGCGGCGCCACCACCCCGTGCGTCGCCGCGGAGTGCCAGGTCTTCGTGCCCGGCAACTGCGAACTCGACGGCGGCTGTCGCTTCACGCCCGCGCCGGCGTCCACCCCGTGCGACGGCGGCCGCTGCAACGCCATGGGTTCGTGCGCGCTCGTGGCTGACGGCGGCTTCTTCTTCCCCCCGGACAACTTCGTGCCCGCGCAACACCCGCCTGCTCCGCCTTTCCTCGTCGACTGCGCGCTGACCTTCGACAGCACCCCCGGGGGCGGCTTCAACGGCAGCTGCTCCGGCAGGCCGGTGCCGGTCGTCTCCATCGCCGATGGTGGCGCCGCCGGGGCGCTGGCGGTGCTCTCGGTCTCGGGCCTCACCATCACCGACGCGGGTTCGCTCACGTTGGTCGGCTCGCGCCCCGTGGTGCTGGCGGTCTTCGGCGACGCCACCCTCTCGGGGCCGGTGCTGGCCAACACCTCGCGCGCGCCGGCACGCAGCGGCCCGGGAGCGGGCCCGGCCCTGACGTGTGGCAGCCGCGTGGGCGGCAACGGGAGAATGGCCGCCAGCCAGGGGGGCGGCGGCGCTGGCGCCGGCTTCTTCTCGGTGGGCGGGCTGGGCGGCGGGGGCAGCAACCAGGTCGCCTCCGGGGGGGACGGAGGGGTGCTCGACCCGGGCGGCGACGTTCCGCTGCTGGTCGGCTGTCGGGGCGGCACGGGCGCCAGTGACAACGGGAACGGCGCGACCCCGGCTGGCCGGGGCGGCGGAGCGCTCCAGCTCTCGGTGTCGGGGATGCTGACGGTCAACTCCACCATCAGCGCCAGCGGCGAGGGCGGCGATGGCGCCTCCGGCGGCAGCGACCCCGGTGGCGGCGGCGGCGGGAGCGGCGGAGCCATCACCCTCCAGGCCCAGCGTCTCGTGGTCACCTCGTTGGCGAAGGTGACGTCGAATGGCGGCGCCGGCGGCGGCGGAGCGCAGGGGAACTCAGGGGTGGATGGACGAGACGGCGAGGTGGCCAGCGTCGCGGCCGCCGCGGGAGGTGCCGGGGAGAACGGCAACAGCGGCCTCGGAGGGGACGGGGCCGCGGCCGCGCTCTCTCCCGGGAATGGAGGCACGGTGTCCAAGGGCGGCGGTGGAGGCGGTGGCGCGATGGGCCGGATCTTCTTCAAGCACGCTGACCTGGTGACGCCGTGCTCGGTGTCGAGCACCGTGCTCAGCCCGGCCCCCGTCCGGACGAACTGCCCCTGATCAGACGAGCGCGAGCGTGACCTCAACGCGAGACGTGCATGAGCGCGAGTAACCCCGACTCCATCCAGGGAATCGCGGCGGTCTGTTGGGTCGGTGGCCTGGGCCTCGCGTTGCTGGTGACGGCCGCGGGTTTCGCGCTGGTCCGGCGCTCGCTGCGGCGGCAGGCCGCGGCCGAGCGGGGGTCGCTCGCGGTCGACCCGCTTGCCCTTCGGGAAGGCGCCGTGGCGCTCGCCGGGACGGTCGAAACGATGGATGGGGACGGCGATCGGCCGCCGATCACCGTCGAGCCGGGGGTCGGTTGCCTTGAAGCGCGTCCGTTTCTCCTGCGACTGGCCAACGGACTGAGGGTGCAGGTCGAGCCGGGTGAGCGGCCGCTGCTCCGCGACGCGCTGGAGGGGTCGGTCGCGACGCTCTCACCCGGTGAGATCGTCTACGTGCGTGGTGCCCTGGCGGTCGGGAGCGGCGAAGTGCGCGCGGTGCTTCACCCGCCCCGGTGGCGACGGTTGGTGCTCTCGACCGAGGGGTTCAGCGGCGAGTTGGAGAAGCGCGCAGACGCCCTCGGCTTCCAGTGGGGCCTGCTCGTCTCGACGCTGGTCGTCACTCAAGTGCTGTATCTCGAGCTGTACATCGACTGGTTCACCGGCAAGGAGCCTCCGCAACTCTTCATCCCCACCTTCTTCTGGGTCGCGCTCGGCGTCTTCTCGATGATCCTCGGCAGCCTCTGGAGTGCGTGGGAAGAGCGGCCCTGGCACACCCGCTGAAGGACCTCCTCAGCGCAGCTCGATGACGAGGGTGAGGGGCTTGCCCTCGCGCGTGACGAGCAGCTCGATCCGGCTGCGTTCCCTGATCGTCGAGTACACCTCGAGCGCCTTGTCGGGCGAGGCGAGCGACCGGCCGTTGACGGAGTTCACCACGTCGCCGTCGCACAGCCCGGCGTGGACGAGCAGCGACCCGGGGCGGAGGTGATTGAGGCGGAAGCCCGTCACCGAGCCGTTGACGAAGGCGGGCGTGACGCGCGCGCTCGAGGCCATGGCGCTCGAGTCAGTCAGCGTCGCGTCGAGCTCCGCGCGCGAGAGCGTCACCTTCGTCTTGCCATCGCAGCCGGTCGGCGTCGGGGCGACGTCCACTGCGGTGACGTGGAGGACGCGGAGCAGGTCCTCGTCCTGGCCGGTGCCGCCGGCGACCCGGTCCCGTCCAAGGCTGATCAACGTCGGCCCCGCGACGCCGGCCGGGTCCACCACCAGGGAACCGCCCCAGTCGTCCTGGAGCAACGCCTGCGGGAGGCCCAGTGCTTCCAGTTCGAGCACGCCGCGCTGCTCCAGGAGCGCCTGCACCGCGTCGAGGCGCCGTGACGTGGTGGCGACCGAGAGCTGGTCGAGGACAGCGATGAGGCCAGGCAGGACGAACAGCGAGGGGTCTCGCGCCCACTGCGCTTCGAAGGCAGCGCGATGCGCTGGGGGCAGGCTCGAGATCGTGCGCGTGAGGGGCGGCGTGACGGTCATGCGGCGGAGCACCGCGCGGAGCCGGTCGCGCTTGAGGAACAGCGTCACGCGCCCGAACAGACCGCGGCCCTCGGCGAGCGCGTCGAGGTATTCGTCCTCCGTCGCCTTCGGGTGCAGCGGGAGCTCGCGGCGCTCTGCCCGGGCGTAGAGGTCGCCCACGAGTGGACTGAGCTCGGCCCTCTCGAGGCCCGCCTCGGCCAACGCGTCGACGGCGGTGGTGATCGAGGCGGGTGCCGGCGCGACCGGGTACCGCAGGCAGGGTGGCGCCCCGGCGTGGAAGCGCTCCATCGAGCTGAGCATCGCGGGGCTGCCGTGCGGGTCGAGCAGCTCGGTGTAGCGGGCGACGAGCGCGAAGGTGATGGCGCAGACCGCGAGCAGCAGGAGCACCGGCCCGGCGAGGCTGGTGGGGCGCGAGAGCTGACCTCGACCGGGTTCTGGAGTCATGGGCGCGCCATCATGGGGCCGGTGCCGAGTCGGTGCGAGATCGACCTTCCCTCGCTGGGCATGCGCCCGAAAGAGTGACGTGCTCCGAGTCCCACCGAAGGGTTCGACCCCATGCCCCGACTTCTGATGGTGGCAGCGAGCGCAGTCGTTCGCCAAGGGAGGTCTTCAAGGGCGCGTGCGCGGCCGCCGGTGGCAAGTCGTCAGACGGCACCTGCCCGCGGGACCGTGGGTGATGACGCGCGGTGACGACATCGTGCCGGTGATCGGCGCGCGCACGCGGGCGCAGTTAGCGACGCCAGCGTGCTTTTCGAAGGCGGCGCGCCGAGCGCACCCGCGTGGGCGGCGAAGTGGAGCGCCCCGTCAGTGAAACGCACGGAGCGCAACGATCTGCCGCGAGGCGTTTCCACGCTCACGGCCGGGCCTGCCCTCAGCCGCGCTGAAAGGCCGGCAGCTCCGTCAGGCGGAGCACCGCGGGAATGGCGACCCCCTCGGTCACCAGCTCCATGTGCCCGAGCGCCGAGCGCAGGAAGAGGACGCGGGTGTGCTCCCACTCACTGCCCGACTCCGACGGGGGCAACGGCAGCGCGCCCCGCTCCACGTCGGTCTGGCCCGCGACGAAGCGCTCGATTCGCGTCGTGGTGTCGAACCCCACCAGCACCAAACGGTGCTCGGCATCGGCCTCGTCCACCCAGGCTGAGAAGTCGTCTTCGTTGCCGTAGAGACCATCGAGCAACACCACGGTGTCGAGCAGCCCCGAGGTCAGCCAGGGCACCACCGTCCGGAAGCCCCCGCTGTGGGCCATCGCCACCACCGCTCCGCTCGGCAGCTTCACCCCTGCATCCCGGACGGCGTCGAGCAGCTCCTGCAGGCTCTCCCAGCGCACCGCCTGGGTGTTCCCGCCGGGTGCCTCGGGGCTGATGAAGAGCGCATTGAGGTTGCTGTCGCCGAACTGGCCCGCGAGGTGGTGGTGCCGACAGGCCGCGTCGAGGTCGGTGTAGTAGCCGTGCACGTAGACCAGCGTCCCTGCCGTCGCCGCGTCGTACCCCCGTGGCCGGAACACGTGTACCGGCCCGTGCCGCGTCATCAGCCGTAGGTGCACGCCCTCCCGGGACGCCCGTCGCACGCTGCCCCGGGGGCTGGCGCCCCAGGCGTCAGATCCTCCCAGCGCCACGCCCAACACCAACCAGAGGACTGTCTGCCACCGGTTCGGGTTGAGTGGATGTCGATTCATTGGTGTTCAAAAGATATCTGAAAACTCGCCGAACGGGAACCCTTCCGGCGCCGTTTCGTGAGTCGTAAGCCGCTCACCCTCGACGAAGTCGACGCGCGCAGGTGTCGCCCCTCGTCGCGCCCGTGGTCCCTTCAGCGGCGCCGGCGCCGCAGCGCCAGCACCACCAGTCCGGCCAGCGGCAGGAGCCCGTCGATCTGCGTGCACCCGCACCCGGACGTCCCGCCGATCGTCCCGATCCCGGCGTCGGGCATCAGCTCCGGGCCCGCGTCGCTCATCGAGCCGGCGTCGGGCGTCAGGGTTCCGGCGTCCGCCTCCATCACGCCGGCGTCGCCCACGCCCGCGTCGATCACCTCCGGGGTCCCCACGCGAATGCTCGCCATCGCACTCACCGCGCCCGACGCCGCACGCACGCCATCGGCGTAGTCACCGGCCAGGGTCCCCGCGGTGAACAACCCGCCCGCGGTGATCGAGCCCGCGTTGGCATTCGTGGTCCACATCAACGTCGTGACCACGGGGTTACCGAAGGCATCCTTCCCTGCGCCACTGAACTGCACCTGCTCACCCACCATCACCGCCGCCGACGAGGGCGTGAGCTCGATGCGCACCAGCGGCCCGGCGCTCACCGACACGGTGGCGAAGGCCGTCACGCCGTTCGACTCCGCGCGCACGGTGTTGGTGAACGTGCCGGTCATCGTCCCCGCGCTGAAGACGCCCATCGGGGAGAT
>JBBRUE010000144.1:0-10875 GCA_038248085.1 Myxococcales bacterium
GCCCTTCTGCTCGAGGTACGTCTTGGCGCGCAGCCCGATGTCAGCGGCCTTCACCTGGTACTGCCACCACTGACCGGCCCAGAGGGTCGCGTTCTGCCAGTCTTCCTTCTTCACGGCCTCTTCCATCTTCTTCTTGGGGTCGGCGGCGGCGTTGAGCTGGTCCGTCGCGTCTTCCACGAGGGCCACCGCGTCGGGGAATTCCTTGAAGTTGGTGGCGACGATCCACCCGACGACGCTGTCGATGACCTTCTGGGTCTCGACGCAGGTGGTGTACTGCTTGTCGTAGTCGGCCTTGGTGTACTCGGCCTTCGCGGCGGTGACCGCGGCGGCCTTGTAGCCCTTGGGCTTGACGAGGAAGTAGCCCTGCATCTCGAGGTGGAGCGCCGAGCAGAACTCGGTGCAGTAGTACGGGAAGACGCCTTCGCGGTCGGCCTTGAACTTGAGCGAGACGGTCTTGCCGGGCTCGACCGACGCGTGGATGTTCATCGCGCTGATGGTGAAGCCGTGGGTCTCGTCTTCGGCGCGCTCGAGGTTGGTGAGGTTGATGGTCACCTCGTCACCCTTCTCGACCTCGATGATCTCCGGGGTGATGTGCGAGCGGATGAGCGTGCCGAACACCTCGACCTTACCGGGCGAGCGGACGGTCTTCTCTTCGCCTGCGCGGACAGCGCCGGGGTGCTTCTCGTCGGTGCGGCTGTTCGTGCCGATCTTGTAGCGAACGCCCGGCTTGAGGGTCGCCGCGGCGATGGCGACCGCGTAGTGCGGCTCACCGAGCGGAATGGGCATGTCGTAGAGCAGCTGCATCTTGTCGCCGCTGATGTCGATCAACTGGTGATTCTGCGGGTGCAGCGGTCCCACCGGGTTGAAGCGGTCGATGGCGAGCTTGTTGAGTGCAACGAGGTAGCGGCCCTTCGGGTTGACCGAGTCGCCCTCCATCGTCATCAAGTGACCGATGTTGTAGTGCACCGAGAGCTTGTCGAGGACCTTGCCCTCGCAGAAGTCCCACTTCACGACCTGCGAGTCGACGTAGAGCGAGGTGTACGCGGTGCAGGCCTTCGAGTCGTACTGGGTGTGCAGGGGCCCGAGGCCGAGCTCGACCTGCTTATGCAGCGCGTCCTTCATGGCGATGATCGGCAGGCCGTACGGGTCCTTGCCCTCGAACTTGTTGTTCTTGATCGCGTCCATGATCTTGTCGAACGAGTAGACCATCGTGTGCGTGTCGAGCTTGCCCGCCACGATGATGAACTTGCCGTCGGGGGTCACATCGCAGCCGTGGGGGCTCTTCGGCTCGGGGATGAGGAAGAGGATGCCTTCCTTGATCGCCACGTCCATGGGGATGACGTTCATGCCGTTGATCTTCTTCGCCTTGCCGGCCTTCACCAGCTCAGCGGCCTTCTTCCAGTTCGTCACGTGGAGGAAGTCGGTGTCCTTCGCGGAGCAGCCGGCCTCGAACGGCGGGCGGCCCAGCTCGATGCCGCCGACGTAGCGCTCGGAGCAGAACGAGTTGGTGAAGCCCCAGCCTTCCGAGGGGCCCTTGCCGGCGTCGGAGAGGTCCTGGCTGTAGGGGGGCAGCTCGAAGGCGAACGAGTCCTCGGGGATGATGCGGCCCTTGGTGCGATCGAACTTCCAGTAGGTGAGGCCGCCGCGGTACTTCTCGTTGAACGCGTCGAGGGGCACGAAGCCGTTGTCGAGGGGCGCCGCGTACTGCGAGGCCTCCATCACGTACTCGGAGTTCGGGGTCACGAACGCGCCGCCGTGCTCCGACTTGAAGATGGGGTTGGCGACGATCTGCTTGGTCTCGAAGTCGCGCAGGTCGATCACGGCGAGGCGCGGGTTGGCCTTGTCGTTGATGAAGAGGAACTGACCGTCGTAGTTGCCGTTGGTCTCAGAGAGCGCCGGGTGGTGGGTGTCGCCCCACGTGATGTCCTTGCCGGCGATCTGCCCGTCCTTGAGCACCTTCTTCGACTCTTCGTCGAAGCCGTAGCCCTGCCACGGCTCGGGCGTGAAGACGGCGATGTACTTGAGGATGCGCATCGACGGGATGCCGTAGACGAGGACGTGGCCCGACTGGCCGCCCGAGCTGAACGCGAGGAAGTCATCGCGCTTGCCCGTGGGGACGTAGGTCTTCGCCGCCGCCAGCAGGTCTTGCTGGGTGAGGCCACGCTTCTTCATCACGTCCTGGAGCGTGTCGCCCGCCCAGCTCGTCGTGGCGGAGACCGCCAGCAGCGCGGCGAGGAGCCGCTTTCGTCCGTCAATCATGTTGTCCTCCCTGGAGTGACCACCGCGCAGGTGCGGCAATCTGCCGCGGCGGGCTGCATGGGTCGTACCTGCGGTGATTTGTCGCAGGTACGTGCGCAACCCACGTGGGATCAGGGGCGCTTCCGAGAGAGACGCAAAAATGGCGCCTGAGACCTGCACGCCACGAATGGATTGCGTTTCCTTCTGGTTCCCAGTTGAAACGGACGTTTCAAGATGAACCGCTGATCAGGAGTCTGGTTGCGGACGACCGCACTGTTTTCATAGCGGGGCGCCCGGATCCCTCGCACGGAGTGGTGATGACCACTGAATGCCGAGTGCAATCAAGCGCTTCTGGCGGGCATGCATCCTGAAGTCGCGAGCGTCTTTCCCCGGAGACTCATGCGCGCACCTGCCTACGTCGGATTTCTGCTCTTCGCGGTTGGGTCCATCTCGGGCTGCCGCTGCGACAACGTCGCGGGAGTGGATGATGGCGGAGTGGGTGGCGGCGGGGGCGCCGCTCTCGGCGGCGGTTCCGGGGGCGGCAGCGTGGGTGGGGGAATGGGCGGTGGTGGCGCTTCGGATGGCGGCGGCGCCGGTGGCGGCGATGACGCAGGCCAGGGCGGAGGCGCCGGCGGCGGCGACGACGCGGGCACGGGTGGAGGGACGGGTGGCGGCAGCGTCGGTGGAGGCGGCGGCAGCGTCGGTGGTGGCGGCGGTAGCGTGACGATCGACACCTACGTCTGCGCAGGCTGTCCCGGCGCGGTGGACACGAACCCGGGCACGCAGGTGAGCCCCGTCGCGACCATCGGCCAGGGCATCCGCAACGCGCAGGCGACGACGAAGCCGACGGTGTTCGTGGCGACGACGTGGATGGGGACCGCCATGAGCTACACGGAAGACGTCACGATGGTCGAAGGCATCTCCGTCCAGGGTCGCTGGGCCGTGATGCCGGTCGGCCCGACCGTCACGTGGATGCGCACCGCGGCCCGCGGCACCTTGAACGACACCCAGGCCACGGGCCTCAAGTTCCCCGGCGGCATCACCCGGGCGACGGTCTTCGAGGGCCTCTCGGTTCGCCAGGCCGGCCTCAGCGGCCCGCGCGTGGCCGGCATCACCATCACCTCGAGCTCGCCGCTGTTGCGCGACTTCGACGTGCTGCCGGGAAGCTCGGCGACGGCGCAGCCCACCGCGAGCGTGGGCGTCGACGTGCTCGGCGCGGCGCTGACCACCGCCAATCCGCGGCTCGAAGGCGCGGCGACGCTGGTCAGCACCATCACCGCGGGCGCGGGCCTCACCAGCAGCTCCGGTCTCACCGGTTCCCTCGCGCAGGTCGACGCGCAGTACGTCATCTTCACCGCCGGGGCCGCCGCGACCGTCACGCACGGCGTGGTGCTTGCCGATTCGCCGGGGACCACCATCCGCAACTCATCGATGAGCGGCGGCGCGTCGCCCACCTGCTACGGCTTCCTCTCGCAGGGCGCCGCTGGCGGCTCGGTCGTCGAGGCGTCGCAGGCGACGGGTTGCCCGCGGGCGTCTGGCACCGCGTCATTGATTTCGCACACCGCGGCGGGCCTCGTCTTCGACGCGTGCGGCGGTGGCTCCGGGGTCGCCAACCCGCTGGTGCGGCAGTCCACCGGCACGGGCGGCGTGGTCGGCGGCGTGGGCAGCACGGCAACGGGCGCCGCTGCGCTCGACGGGTGCAACGTGCGCTTCGACACCAACTCCACCTTCACCGGCGCGAGCGGCAACCCGCCGTCCGGGACCTCGGCGGAGACCAGCATCGGCCTGACCTGCAGCTTCCGCGGCCTGCGCACCCCGCTGGGCACCAACAGCCGTTGCAACGTCAACGCGAGCCAGGTCTTCGGCGGCTACGTGTCGACCGCGCGCAGCATCGCGCTCGCCTGTGACGGCAACTGCGCGGCCGGCAACGCCGCGTGCACCGGGTCGTGTGGCGAGGTGGTGCAGAACTCGATGACCGCGGCCCAGGGCGCGTCGATGACGCATCTGCTGATCAGCAACAGCTCGCCCACCGTGCAGCGCAACCGCATCGGCTTCGGTGGAAACGGCACCTTCTGCCCGGCCGGCGCGAGCGTCACTGGCGTGGAGATCGTCGGGTCCTCCTCGTCACTGGTGAACAACCTGGTGCTCGGCGGGCCGTGCTTATCGGCCGTCGGGGTGAACCTCACGCTGGTGCGCCGCGCGGGGGACATGTCGATCCCCTCTCCGACGTTCCATTCGAACACCATCGTCGCCAGCAGCCCCTCGAGCAGCCCGGTGGTCAACGGCACCAGCGTCGGCGTCCGGCTCAACGGCACGCCCGGCGGGCTGGGCGCCCTGCAGGCGGGCGTGTGGCGCAACAACCTCTTCGCCGCAGGGCCGGTCGCAGGGCCGTCGTCGACGCTCTTCGCCTTCGACGAGACCGGCACCACCGCCGACCCGACCGAGCTCTCGAACAACCTGTTCTTCGTAGTGACGCCCAGCCTGAACCCGCCCCTGTATCGGAACGAGGGGCTCACCCTGATCACCCTGCCCGGCGGGATCAACATGCTGCTCGACACCAGCGCCGCCCTGAACCTCTCTGGCGACCCGGCCTTCGTGAACCCGGGCATCGCCGACTACCATCTGGGCGCGGCGTCTCCGGCCCTCGCGGCAGGCACCGCCACCGGCGCCCCCGCCATCGATCTCGAAGGGGACGCGCGGCCCAACCCGGTCGGTTCACTCCCGGACCTCGGCATGGACGAGCGCTGATCAGCCAGCGCGCCCGCGCTCATCTCACGGTGGCGGGGACGCGGGTCAACCCGAAGCGCGCCACCGTCGCCGCCGGGGCATGCACCTCGAGGTCCCGCGCGGTCGACTGCGCGGTGAAGCGCTCGAGTTCCACGTCGTCGCGCCGCAACACGTAGCGGGCGCCAGGCTGCAGGTTGCTGAGCTTCGCCCGCAGCGTGACCTCGCGCTCGTCTTGCGCCATCACCTCGAGGCGGATCGCCGACTGCAGCGCGAAGCCTCGCACTGCGTAGCCGGAGGTCTGCGCCTGTGCGTTGATCAACGACATCCCCGAGGACCCCGCGGGCGACTGCAACCCGGCCCACGCCGCCACGACCTGCCCCGCCTCGAGGTTGCTGTTGATGATCAGCCCTTCCTTCGAGAAGCCGACCGCGAGCACGAGGTGGTCCACGTCCCACTCGGGGTGATCCGACGGAGACAGCTTCACCCCGAGGATGACTGGGTGCCCCGCCCGCAGCGCCTCGACGGTCCACGCCAGGAGCTTCGCCGGGCTCTTCTTCGGGCCTGGGTCGTAGTGGAGCCCCAGGGCGTCGAGGGCGGTGGTGACGTCCTGTTCCCAGAGGTCGGGGGTGGTCGGGTGGCCGAGCCGATTGGCCACGGCCTGCGGTACCCAGGCGCCGAAGTGCAGCGCGGCCATCTGGATGCTCGTCTCGCCGCACCACCCCTCGGGGGGCGCGCCTTCGTCCCACTGGCGGTCGACGATCGGGAGCCGCAGCTCCCCGGTGGGCGGGGTGAAGTCAGCCGCGCAGCCCGTGAGCAGGAAGGTGAGCCAGGCGGCGCGCATGCGGGCAACACATCACAGCTCCGAGTGGATTCACGAATGGGAGATGAACAGGCTTCCCCCCTTTGGGCCGCAGTGTCGTAGAGGGACCCATGTGGCTCGATCTCCACCGGCACCTCGAGGGCTCCCACAGCCCCCGCGCGTTGCTCGACGTGGCTCGCACCTTCGACATCAAGAACCCGCTCTTCTACGACGGGGCGAGCGGCGCGTTCCGCACCCCCGAGGCGCTGGCGCGCGCGCTGACGATGCAGGCCCCGTCGGATGACGCGACCGTCTTCTACCAGTGCATCGTGAAGGCCCGCGCAGCGTACGTCAGCGTCGAGGCCATCGGCGCGCTGGCCCTTGCGGCGTTCCGGGAGGCCGCGGATGACACCGACGGCTTCGAGATGCGGCTCTCGCTGTTCTCGATGGCGCGCACCCTGCTCGAGAACCGGCAGCAGGCGTGGCGCGAGGTGCCCCCGGTGGAGTTCGCCGAGCAGTACGCCCGCCCGGTGCTGCTCGCGGCGTTGGCGGCGCGCGACCAGGCCCAGCGTGAGACGGGCAAGCCGATGCTGGTGCGCCTCGGGTTGTCGCGCACCTTCGAGAGCGAGCCGCACTACCGCGCGCTGGCGGCGATGGTGGTCGAGCACGCGAAGGCGCTGGTCGGGCTCGACGTGCTGGGCATCGTCACCGGGGCCGACACCGAGCCGCTGCCTACCGCGCTGGTCGAGATCCTCGAGCAGCTGCGCGTGCACCTGCCGGACCTCACCATCCACGCCGGGGAGTTCGCCGGGCATGCCTCCGTCGACCGCACCCTCGCCCTGCAGCCGCGCGGCATCGGCCACGGCGTGCACTCGCTGCAGAGCCCCGCGACGCTGGAGCGCCTGGCGAAGGAAGGCGTGACGCTCGAGGTCTGCCCGACGAGCAACCACCTGTTGATCCCCACGGCGCTGGCGAAGCTCGAGGCCGCGCACGACGGCGCGACCCCGCTCAAGGCGCTGCAGCGGGCGCACGTGCACTGTGTGCTGGGCAGCGACGACCCGACGCCGATGGGCACCTCGTTCCGCAAGGAAGTGGAGGTCGCGCGCGAGAAAGGCGTCGACCTGGTGCGCCTCGAAGCCGACATGGCGCGCCGGTGGGCCGAGCTCACGACCTGAGCGCGCGCGGGGCGAAGGCGTCGGCTGATCAGGCCGTAACGTCGGCGTAGCGCTGCGCGATGTCGGCGATCTCGCTCTTCACCGCCTGGAAGGCAGCGACGACCTCGGGGTCGAACTCGGTGCCGCTCCCGTCGGTGATCAACTGGAAGGCCTCCGCAGGGGTCATCGACGGCTTGTAGACGCGGCGGGTGGTGAGCGCGTCGAACACGTCGGCCACGCCCATCAGGCGCGCGCAGAGCGGAATGTCCTCGCGCACGAGGCGATCGGGGTAGCCGCGGCCGTCCCACTTCTCGTGGTGCCACAGGGCCATCTGCCGCGCGGTCTCGAGGAAGAGCAGCGGCTCGGGGGTGTGGCCGTCGGCTGCGCGGGCCACCGTGGCCTCGACGCGGGCGAGGGCGTGGGCGATGGCGTCGCCTCCCTTGCGGGCGTGGGTCTTCATCACCTCGAACTCGGCGGTGGTCAACGGCCCCCGCTTGAGGAGGATGGCGTCGGAGATGCCGATCTTCCCGATGTCGTGGAGCGGGGCCGCCTTCACCATCAGCCCCAGCGCCGCCGGCGAGAGCGCCTCGACGAAGCGCGGCGCGCGCTGCAGCCTCCGGCCAATGACCTCGACATAGGCCTGCGTGCGCATCGTGTGGTTGCCGGTGTCGGTGTCCCGCGTCTCGACGAGGCCGGCGAGAATCGAGAGGCTGACGTCCTGCATGAGGGCGTTGTCGCGGGTGCGCCGCTCGATCTCCCCCTCGAGCCACACGTTGTGGGTGAGCAGCCGGGTGCGCGCCTCGTGGTAGGCGAGGTGGGTGCGCACCCGCGCCAGCACCACCGCGGTGCGGATCGGCCGGGTGATGAAGTCGATCGCGCCCTGCACCAGCCCCCGGTGCTCGACGCCGTCGCCGTCGGACGGCGTCACCGAGATGACGGGAATGTCGCGGCTGCGCGCGTCGCTCTTGAGGCGGTCGAGCAGCGGCGCTCCATCGACGTCGGGCATCAGCAGGTCGAGGAGAATCAAGTCGGGCCGCTCGGAGGCCGTCGCCGCGCGCAGGGCGAGCTCGCCGTCGTGAACGAGCTGGACCGGGTAGTGGGGTTCGAGCACGCCGGCGAGCACCGCCAGCTGGTTCGGGTCGTCGCCGATGAGGAGCAGCAGCGGGCGACGACGGTCCGCTTCGACCGTCGTAATCATGCGCCACCGTACCACCGGGCCCCAAAGGTGTGACCTCCCCCGTCAGCGCCTTCCGGTACCATCAAGCGGAGGCTTCACTGCCGAGGGGTGTGCATGGCGACGGGGAAGAAGAAGTCGAAGGCCGGCGCAGGGCGGAATGACCAGGTGGTCCGAATTCTCGGGTTGCTGCGCGACCTCGAGCGGCTCGGCGGCTGTGACGTCTACGAGCTGGCGCAGCGCTACGGCACCACCACCCGCACCATCCGCCGCGACCTCGACGCGCTCGAGGCCTCCGGCGTGCCCCTCAAGAAGGAGCCCGGCGAAGGCAGTCGCGTGCGCTGGTCGCTCGACGGGCACGCGGCCGACGGCTTCTCCGCGCTCCTCGACGCCTCGCACTTCCTCGCGCTGCGCCTGGCGATGAACGAGGGGCCCTCGGTGCGGCGGCACAGCAGCACCCTCTTCGCCACCCTCGAAGACCTCTCTGGGCGCATCGAGGGCGCGCTGGGGAAGAAGGGCCGCGCCGAGCTCGCGGCGATCGACCGCAGCTTCTTCAGCTGGGACAAGTTCGCCTGGCGCCAGGCGCCTCCCGACGTGTTGTGGAGGCTGGTGGCCGCCATCGGCGCGCGCCACGCGTGTCAGGTGAAGTACCGCGCCCCCTCGAGCGGCAACAAGGAGCGCACCTTCACCGTGCTCCCGCTGCGCCTCTTCGTGCACCACGGCGCGCTCTACCTGCACGCGTGGCAGCCGAAGTTCGAGAAGGTGCTGCTGCTCAACCTGCACCGCCTGGTGGCGCTCGAGGTGCTCGACGAGGTGCTCCCGGCGCCGGCCGGCTACGACGCCGAGCGCCTCGAGGCCACGGCCTTCGGCATCTTCATCGGCCCCTCGCCGGTGCGCTTCGAGCTGCAGTTCGACGCCTTCGCCCGGCCCTACATCGAAGAGCGCGACTGGCACCCCACCCAGAAGCTGGTGCCCTCGGCCGACGGAGGCGTGCGGCTCACCTTCGACTGCGCCCCCAGCTACGAGGTGACGAACTGGGTGGCCTCGTGGCGCGAGCACGTGGAGGTGCGCCAGCCCATCACCCTCCGCCAGGAGCTCCTCAACTATGGGGCGTGGATTTTGACCCAGTACAGCAGCCCGCCTACTGAGTCGGTGCGGACTGCCAAGCCGCGGCCCGTGGTGCGTCTCGCGTTGTGACCTCAGCGGTCAGCCCTGCCGGGTACGGTGCCCCGACTCGAAGGGGGCTGGGCGTGGTGAAGCAGGCGCGACAGGTGGGGCGAAATGATCAGCTGGTGCGTGTTCTCCAGCTGCTGAGTGATCTCGGGGTGAGTGGAGGTTGCGACCTCTACGAGCTCGCCGAGCGCTACGGCACGACGACCCGCACCATCCGCCGTGACCTCGACGCCATCGCCGGCGCGGGCATTCCGCTCAGGCGAACGGCCGGGGAAGGGAGCCGCCTGCGGTGGTCACTCGATCTCCAGACGACCCGCGCGCGCGAGGTGCTGGCGGTGGCCCGGTTGGTGGTCGGGTGAGTGCGGAGCCGTAGGCGCCCGAATGGAACGGCTCCCCGGCATTTCCCTCGCCGCGGACCTCAAGTAGGGGGCGCGGATGTCGTCGCTCCGTGTCGTCGTCGTGCTCGCCGTCGTCGCCCTCGTCACCGCCTGCCCGGGGCCGAAGCCGACGCCGCCTCCTGAACCCGGGCCGCTGCAGGCCGGCGTCGCCACCCGTCACATCGACCAGCCGGTGGGCATCGCGCTCGGGGGCTACCTCCGAACGCGCCCGGCGTCAGACCCCGGCTCGCCGTGGGCGAAGCAGTTCCCCGCGAGCCGCGGCGTGCACACCGAGCCGACGGTGCGGGTGGTCGCGCTCACCAATGGCCTGACGCGGGTCGCCTTCATCCGCCTCGACACCACCATCGTCTCGCCCACGCTGCGCAGCCGGTTGATCGCCTCGCTCACCGCCGCGGGCGAGGGCGCGCACGTCTTCCTGTTCGCCACCCACACCCACGCCGGGCCCGCGCGCTTCATGCCGCCGGCGCGCCTGGGCTCGTCGACGGGCACCGACTTCGTCTCGCTGGTGATGGACCACTACGACACCGAGGTCGAGGCGCGGCTCACCAACGCCATCGTCTCGGCGACGACCGAGGCCTTCGCGACGCTCAAGCCGGTGAGCATCGGCATCGCCACCGTCGAGGCCGGCGACTTCAACAACGATCGCCGCTGCGAGAACGACCCGATCTACGGGCACGACTTCCGCGACACGAAGATGACCATCATCCGCCTCGACGAGGTCGACGCGTCGGGTGCGCCGATCAAGCCGCTGACCGCGCTGGTGCACTACGCGATGCACGGCACGGTGCTGGGCAGTGACAACACGCTCCAGTCCACCGAGGCCCCGGGCGCGCTCGAGCTGTACGCGAGCGACGCCATCGGCGTGCCGGTGATGTACGTGCAGGGCGCGGCCGGCGACGTCTCTCCCCGCGGGAGCCCCTTCGGCCACGGCGCCTTCCAGGGCCTCGAGCGCCAGGGCCGGGTCGCCGCGCGGCTCGCGGCCGAGGCGTACACCCGGGCGCTCCCTGGTGCGGCGGTGGCGAAGGCGCGCCTCGACTTCCTCGAACGGGGCGTGCTCGTGTCTCGCGAGGCCATCGGCTACGCGAAGGGCGAGTTCCCCGAGTACGGCGGCATCCAGTGCGCGGCGGGCGGGCCGGGGCCGTGCGGCGCGGTGAAGTCGGAACCGAAGGACGTGTTCTGTCTTCCCCTCGAGCCGCGCAAGGCGAACAAGAC
>JBBRUE010000145.1:0-10871 GCA_038248085.1 Myxococcales bacterium
CCGTCGCGCTCGACTTCTACTCGGCCGACAGCGCCCCCTGCGCGACCCTGGCGCCGCGGTACGGGGCGGTCGCCGAGAAGTTCGACGGGAAGATCCGCTTCTACAAGATCCTCCGGGGCGCGAACGAAGCGCTCGCCAAGAAGCTCAACGTCACCGCCAGCCCGACCCTGCTCTTCTTCAAGAACGGCGCCGAGCTCGGTGAACGGCTCAGCGGCGACGACATCAAGCGCACCTCGCTGAAGGCGTCGGTCGAAGCGCTGCTGAAGTGATCAGCACCCGCCGTGCGAAGGCGCCGCGACCGGGACGTCCGGTCGGCGAGCGCTGCGCGGCGACAGCACCTCGACCAGCGCGGCTCCGAACGCCTTCGCGTGTCGGGGCCCGCTCGAAGTGACGAGGTTCCCGTCGACCACCACGTCGTCCCGGCGGACCAGCGCGTGGTGCGCCGCGAGCTCGCGCAGCTCCGAGGGCCCCGCGGTGGCCCAGCGGCCGGCGAGCACGCCCGCGCGCGCGAGGATCGACGGCGCGATGCACAGCGCCCCCACCAGCTTCGCGCCGCCGCTCATCGCGACGGCCACCCGGTGCGCGTCGGGGTCGTCGAACATCGAGCGCGCGCCGGTCCCTCCGATGAACACCACGCCGTCGAAGCGCTCGGGGTCGATCTCGTGCAGCGAGAGCTCTGCTTCTTCGACCTCGCCGCCGACGCCCGTACACGTGCCCGCGGCTGTGCTGGCGAGGGTGACCGTGTGACCTGCAGCGATCAGCGCCTGTCGCGGCTCGCGGAGTTCGTCGTCCCGGAAGTCGTGTTGCGCCACGATCATGACGATGCGCATCGGTGGAACTCCTTCTCGTGCCGCACCCCGTGCACTGCCGGTGCCAGCGCCTCGCCGGGCGGAGGGGCGCCCGGGGCCCCGCAAGCTGTGCCGACCGCCGCAAAAAAGTGCGCCCCGCGGTGGTGACGACCGTCAACGGGTACGGTGACCCATTTGGTCCCCAATCATTCAGGCCGACTCACTGGGCGCCTCGGCGCGATGTTGAGCTGCGCGGCGTCCTCGAGGCCCTGCGCCGCGACCCGCCCGGTGCCTGATCAGCCTGGCCTGCCGCGCGTCGTGGCTGCGCTTCGAAGGCGTCGGCCAGGCCGGGGGCCGCGCGAGGACTCGGCGCGAGACTCCAGGGCTCAGCTCAGGGAGGGCACAGCAGCACGCCGTAGATGCTCGTGGCGTCCGCCTGCGGCCGGTAGAACACCCCGAGCAGGCCGCTGTTCTCATCGGCGGCGAGCGCGAAGTCGGCCACCGTGCCGCCGGTCTGCACCGTCCGCGAGCGCACCTGGTCGACTGATGGCAGCGCGGTGCCGACGTTGAGCACGCCCTGGTTGAGCCACCCCACGGCCATCTCGTTGCCCAGCCGGGTCGACCGGCCGGAGCGGATGTACCCCTGCGCCGGCACGCGCTCAGTCACCGTGCACGTCGCCCCGGTCAGCCATACGTCGGCGCAGTACAGCGCCCCCGACTCGTCGATCGAGATCGGAAAGATGGGGATGTAGTTCGAGAACGTCCGAAAGCCCTGCAGCCGCCCCGGCGTCGGCACCAGCCGGTAGTACGAGAAGTTGCCATTGCCCACGGCTCGGCCGCCGTCGAGCTGCTCGATGCCGCCGACCGAGCCGCTGGTGCCCCCGTCCATCGGGTCGTACTCGCCGTCCCACGCCAGCACCGTGCCGTCGTTGGTGAGCGTCACGCCCGACACCGTGTTGGCGGGGAAGCGGGGCACGTGCCGCGCCACGCTGACCAGCAGGCTGCCGGGGTTCCACGCCCCCAGCACCAGGCCGCCGTCGGCCTGGGCGACCGCGGCGCGCACCGTCCCTCCCTGCAGCACCGAGAGCGACCAGTCGGTCGGCGCGGAGGTCGCCACGCGGTTGAGCAGCACCGGCGCCGGCGCGGTCGTCGTCACGCGCACCACGCCCACGCTGTCGTCCGCACCGCGGAAGCCGACCGCGACCGTGCCGTCGGTGCTCCCCTCTTGTTCGAAGCCGGCCACCACCACGCCGACGTCGATGCTGGCCGCCGTGGCCACGGCCTTCAGGGTGTCGTCGAACTGCTGCGCCGAGATGAGCCGCGTGCCGGGGTCTGCGGTGAAGAGGAAGTACCCGCCGGGCACCCGGGCCACCGTCCACATGCCCACGTTCATCGCGATGCGGGCCGGGGCCCGTGAGTCGACCGTGCCGTCGCAGTCGTTGTCGAGCCCGTCGCAGGTCTGCTCGATCACCTCATAGTGGGGGCCGTACGCCGCCGGGCCACAGGTGTTGACGAAGCCGCCGTCGAGGCAGGGCTGCGTCACCCGCGCACACACGCCCTCGGTCAGCGGGCAGAAGGGCGCGTTGACGACGAGGTTGTCGACGGTGCCATCGCAGTTGTTGTCCTTGCCGTCACAGGTCTCGGCGCTGGGCTTCACGTCGCCCAGGCAGGGCCCCCAGATGCGGCTCTCGAGGCAGATGCGCAGGCCCACCTTGCACTCCCCGCGGCCGCCACCACACGCCTCGCTGGCCCCCACTGCGCAGTCGCAGGAGCCGCTGAACCCCGCCGGCCGGCAGAAGGTCTCGCTGCAGGTCGTGCCAGCCGGGCAGGTGTCCGTCTCGCTGCAGTGCACCGCGCAGTCCTTGAAGGTCGGTGCGTACACCGAGCACGTCGACGCGCCCAGCCACACCACGAAGAGCGCCAGTCGCTTCACCACGTCGTCCTCCAGGCTGCGCCGAGGCCGCCCTGGCCGACCGGCGCGAAGAAGAAGCTGACCTCGGCGTCGCTGCGGCCCGAGAGCAGCTCGGAGAGCACGAGGATGATGCCGGTGGTGAGCGCCGCACCGCCGCTGACACCCAGCACCCACGAGAGCGCGCTGGCGGTGTGCCCGCTCGCGTCGACCCCCTGCGCCGTCGCGTCGTAGGTGCCGCCGCCCGAGAAGAGCTCGGTCATCTTCTTCGCCGCCCCCGCGGCCTGGAGGTTGAAGGCGATGGCCCCACCGAGCAGGCCCAGGCCGGCGACGCTCACCACGATGCCAGCCACCGGCACCCGGGCTGGCCCCGCCGCCGACCCCGACGCGCCTTCCGTCGCCGGCAGCAGCTTGACCACCACGCTGCGGCTCTGGCCCGGGGTCACCGAGGCCTCCATCGCGGTCGACGCGAAGCCGTCACGGTCGGCGGTGATGGTGTGCGCGCCGACGCCGACCACCACCACCACGGGCGCCTCGCCCTGCAGCGTGCCGTCGACGGCGATCAACGCCCTCGGCGGGTCGGAGTCGATGATCAGCTTGCCTTCGGCTCGCTTCGGCTCGAGCTTGACCGTGACGTGGCTCCCGGTGAGCAGGGAGATCGCCTCGGTGGCCGTCTCGTCGCCGCGGGTGGCGGTGAGGGTGTGCTTGCCGGGGCGCAGCAACAGCGGCTCCTTCATCGGGCTCTTGCCCACCTCATCGCCGTCGACCGCGAGGGTCGCCTCCCCCTCGCCGGTGACGGTGACCGTCACCTCCGCGGTGAGCGCGCGGATCTCCTCGAGTTCCTTGCGCACCAGCTCGCGCCGGGCCGCGGTGATCTTCTTCCCGCCCTCGGCGAGGTAGTCGTTGAGCGACTTCACCGCCGGGCCGTACTTGTAGAGGCGCCGTTGGGTGAGGCCGATGTTGTAGAGCACCTCGTAGAAGGGGGCGATGCGGTAGGCCTGCTTGAACTCGGTGAGCGCGGCGTCGTAGTCGCCGTCCTTGTAGAGCGCGACGCCCCGCTGGAACCGCGTCGCCGCCTCCTTCTCATCGTTCGCCTCGGCGAACACCGGGAGGCTCGTGATCATCGAGAGCAGCAGGAGCCACCAGAGACAGCGCGCCATGGCCGGGGAGCATACCCGACAAGTTCCCGGGCTCAGCGCGCGGGGTAGGGGTTTGTCTCGTCGAGCTCGAGCGTCTTCTTCGGCGTGGGTGTGGGCGTCGGCGTCTTCGTCTTCGGCTGCGGGCGCTTCGTCGGAGGCTCGGCCGGCGCCACGGCCACGGTCGCCACCGGCTGCAGCGCCACCGTCACCAGCCGGGCGCTCTCGAAGTCGAGGTTCAGGTCGGTGCTCACGAAGCCCTCGGCGGTGATGCGCGCGATGAGGTGGGTGCCTCGATCGCGGGTCACCGTGCACGGGTTGCAGGCCTCGGCACCCGCGAGCTGCCAACGCGCCTCGGGGGGCTCCGCCTTGAGGCTCAGCTCCACCTGCTTCGGAGCGGCAGGGACGACCGGGGGCTCGGCCACCACCACCGGCGGGGGCTCGACGCCCGGCTGGGGCGCCGGCCGGCTCATGATCCACCCCAGGGCCCCGACCAACACCAGCACCACGGCGCCCAGGCCGAGGATCAGCCCCTTCGAGGTGCCGGTGCTCGCGCGCGTGGAGTTGGTGATGGTCGCGCCCTGGGGCGCTTCGTCGGGCACGGCCTCATTCCGGGGCGACGAGACGCGGCTCGGGTTGGTGCGACCGGCGGGCCGGCTCCCGGAGCGGCTGCTCGGGCGCTCGACCGGCACCTTCATCGAGGGGCGCGACTCGGTGGGGGTCACCTCGCGCACGCGCGTGAAGAGCCACGCGGTGTCGGGAACGGCGAGCGCGAGCAACGCCTCGCGCAGCGACTGGGCCGACGCCGGGCGCACCTGGGGGTCCTTCGACAGGCAGGTATCGACCAGCCGGCACGCCTCGGGGGGGAGCTCGGTGTTGAAGGTGGCCAGCGGCGCGGCCGTCTCGGTCAACACCTGCGCGACGACGGCCATGTCCGAGTCGCCCTCGAAGGGAGGCCGGCCGGAGAGCAGCGCGTAGAGGATGGCGCCGACGCTGTAGAGGTCGGCCGCGGGGCCCGCCGAGCGGCTGTCGCGCACCTGCTCGGGCGCCATGTACGCGGGCGTGCCCAGCGTGACGCCGGTCTTGGTCATGCCGTCGCTCTGCGCGAACTTCGAGATGCCGAAGTCGAGGATCTTCACGCCCGGCCGCGGCTTGATGCACAGGAAGATGTTGGCCGGCTTGAGGTCGCGGTGAACGATGCCCGCTTCGTGGGCCGCGGCGAGCGCGTCGAGGAGCGGCGCCACCACCGCCACCGCCTGCTCCAGCGTCACCCGCTTCGAGCGCTTGAGGAGCTGACGCAGGGTGATGCCCTGGAGCAGCTCCATCACCATGAAGGGCGCGCCCCACTCGGTGGTGCCGGTGTCGATGACGTCGATGATGTCAGGGTGGTCGATCAACGCCGACGCCTGCGCCTCGAGCTCGAAGCGCCGCATGAACTCGGGCTGTTTGGCCAGCGACGGCTCGAGGAGCTTGATCGCCACGCGCTTGCCGACCGCGTCGTTGATGGCTTCCCACACCGAGCCCATGCCGCCCCGGCCGATGGCGCGGACGAGCGAGTACTTGTCGGCGATGCGTGTGCCTGGCTCGAGGTCTTCCATGGACGGCGATGGCCAGCCTACCCGCTAGACGGGAGGAAGTGAGGGTAAGAGTCCCGGTACGATGCTCCGCGCACCTCCGCCGAAGACGCTTCAGCTCATCGTGCCGCCGCTCGTGGCGGGCGACGCGGTGCCGGTCACCCAATGACGAGCCCGGCCGGGCGACTCGCCGAGGTTGGCCGCACCTTCCTCACGCTGGGCCTCACGTCCTTCGGCGGGCCCATCGCGCACCTCGGCTACTTCCGCGCGGAGTGCGTCGAGCGGCGCCGGTGGTTGCCCGAAGAGGAGTTCGCCGACCTCGTCGCGCTCTGCCAGTTCCTCCCCGGGCCCGCGAGCAGCCAGGTCGTCTTCGGGCTGGGACTGAAGCGGGCGGGGCTGGCCGGCGCCCTCGTGGCGTCGTTCTGCTTCCTGCTGCCGTCGGCGGCGTTGATGCTGGCCTTCGCGTACGGCGTCGCGTCGCTGGGCGAGCTCCACGGCGCGGGCTGGGTGCACGGCCTCAAGCTGGCGGCCGTGGCGGTGGTGGCGCAGGCGGTGTGGGCGATGGGGGTGAAGCTGTGTCCCGACCGGCCACGGGTGACGCTCGCGCTGGGCGCCGCGGCCGTCGCGCTGGTGGTGCCGGGCGCCTGGAGCCAGCTCGCGGTCATCGCTGCCGGTGCGGTCCTCGGGTGGGGGCTGTACCGGAGGCTCCCTGCGCCGCCGAACCCCGAGCCGCCGGCGCCCGCGCGTGGGCACGTCTTCGCCGTCATCGCGCTGGGGGTCTTCGCGTTGTTGCTCGTCGTGCCCCGCCTGCTCGCCGACGCGACGGGCGACCCGTGGCTCGCCCGCTTCGACGCGTTCTACCGGCCCGGTGCGCTGGTGTTCGGCGGTGGCCACGTGGTGCTCCCGCTGCTGCGCGAGGCCGTGGTGCCGCGGGGGTGGATCAGCGACGACGCCTTCCTCGCGGGCTACGGCGCGGCGCAGGCGGTGCCGGGGCCGCTGTTCAGCTTCGCGGCGTATCTGGGCGCGGTCATCGAGGGAGGTCCCGGCGCGTGGAAGGGTGGGCTGTGGTGCCTGTTCGCCGTCTTCCTGCCGAGCTGGCTCCTCATCGGCGGCGCGTTGCCGTTCTGGCACCAGCTCCGCGCGCGGAAGTGGATGCAGGCCGCGCTCAAGGGGGCGAACGCGGCGGTGGTGGGGATCTTGCTCGCGGCGCTCTACAGCCCGGTCCTCACCGGGGCCGTGCGGGGCCCGCGCGACGTGGCTGCGGCGGTCACCGCGTACGCGCTGCTCGACGTGTGGAAGGTGCCGCCGTGGGTGGTGGTGCTGCTGGCCGCGGCTGTGGGGCAGTGGTGGCTCGGCTGATCAGTTCGGCCGCTCGGAACTCCATTCAGGACCCCAATCGTCAAGGCGCTCACGTTCCCGTTCGCCCCTGCATCGCATCGTCCCTGGTCGCGGTTTGCGTCGAGCAGGCGGGGCCGACACCACAGCCGCTCGAGGTCAGGTCGGGGTGCGCGACGAGACTGTGGAGGTGCAGAAAGCGCGCTGAACTGCGACCTGCCTGCGCTGAGCGAGGCAGTCGTTGAAAGGGATCAGCTCATGCCCCGACCGAGCGGGCCTCGCGACCCCGCGCGCGAGGGACCCAAGCTGGGGGCGCCGGGGTCTCCGGGCGCATCAACTTTGTTGACGCGAGCGGGCCCGCCGACCTGTCAACAAAGTTGATGCGTGGGGAGACCCGCGCCCGTCCCCGAGCGCCCTGGTGACGAAACGCGCGTGGTGAGGGGCTTGCTCGAGATGAGCACCGGCGTGCGCCCCTTCGCCCGCCGCGCACCGCCTGGGCCGCAGTTCCTGGTCACATCGGTGGTGAGCCCGCATCCCGCACTCCGCAACCTCTGCGCTCTCGTCGTGCGGAGCCCCCGCGTGCCGGGCGTCCCCGGCGCCCTCGAGACGGCGCTCAGCTCCTTCGGCGAGGGCCCGAAGCAGGCGGTCCAGCACTGGCGGGAGTAAGCTCCTCTGGTGGTGCGCTTCCTCCTCCTCTTCGCGCTCGTCTCCGGCTGCTCGCTGAGCCCGATCGCCCCAGCGTTGAACGAGGTCGCGCCCGACGTGCTCATGGCCTCCGAGGGAGGCGACCTCGAGCTTCGGGGCACCGGTTGTCTCCCCGCGGGGGTGTACGACTTCGACCGCCCCGCCAGCTCGCCGTTGACCTCGCACGTGAGCGCGTCCCTCGAGCAAGGCGACCTCCGGGTGGAACTGGACCACGTGAAGTGGGTCAACGCCCAACTGGTCAAGGCCGAGGTGCCGCCGGGCCTGCCGGCGGGCACGTGGTCGGTCCGCCTGGTCACGCCGCACGGCGACGAGCTGGTGCTGACCGACGGCCTGCGTCTCACCGCCGAGCCGCCCGATGCCGGTGACGTCGATGGAGGCGACCCCGATGGAGGCGACGCCGACGGCGGGCCGCTCCCCTGCCAGACGTTCACCTACTTCGACGGTGACGACGACGGGTTCGGCCTGCCCGACTCCGGTGCACTGCTCTGTGGGCGCGGGCGCGCGGTCGTGGCCGGCGACTGCGATGACGCCGACCCGCTGACTTCCCCCGCGGCCCGCGAGATCTGCAACGACGTCGACGACAACTGCAACGGCCTGCGCGACGAGGGGGGCGTGTGTCCCGCGGACGCAGGGCTGATCTTCACCCGCGTGCACACCCTCGACTCGCCCGACAACGACTTCCTGTCCACGAGCGCGTTCGGCCCGGAGCAGGTGTGGATCGCCGGCGGAACCCGTCTCTTCCTCCACGACAGGGACGCGGGCTTCATCGACCGCTCGGCGAACTGCCCGATGGGCCTGAACGCGGTGTGGGCCGAGCCATCAGGCCGCGTCTTCATCGGAGGCGGGAACAACGGCGTCGGGCGGCTGACGACGGCGACGCCCGATGCGGGCTGCGCCTCGAGCGTGCTGCTGCCTGATCCGGTCGCCGGGCTCGTCGGCTTCCCCTCGGCCGACGGCGGCGTGCAGGTCGAAGTGGTGATGCGCACCGGGCGCCGGGCCTCGTGGGACGGCGTGGGTGCGGTCACGCTGAAGGGCGCGCCGGTCCCCTCGAACTACGTGCTCTATGACGCCCACGGCGCCGGACCCGACGCGCTCTACGCCGTCGGCGGCACGACCGGCGCGAACCAGCGCCCGGCAGTGTTCCGGCTGCAGCTCGACGGCGGCTTCGTGGCCGAGACGATCCCGCCGCAGAACCTCCAGGACGGGCAGTTGCACGGGGTGTGGGCGGTGTCGGCAACGGAGGTCGTCGCGGTCGGCGACAACGGGCTCGTGCTGCGGCGCGTGGGCGGCGCGTGGGAACGGATCAACCCTCCGAGCACGGCCGACTACACGACGGTGCGCGCCTTCAGCATCGGTCGCTTCACGTTGTCGACGGTGTTCGGCTACCTGCGCCAGTGGAACGGCGCGTGGGCGATTCGGTACACCGACCAGGTGCCGGTGCGCGACCTCACCGCGTACGACGAGGAACACTTCTGGCTCGTCGGGGACAACGGGTTGATCATCAAGGGGCCGGTCGCTCCCTGACCGCGAGGTGACGGTTCGATGGCGTTGCGACGAACTCCTCGCTGGGCCCTGTCACGGTGGGTGGGACCCCTCGCGGTGGTCCTGGTCATCGCGCTCCTCGAAGGGCTGCGCGTCGCGGGGTTCCGCGTTCCGAACCCGCCCGCCCTGCTTCTCCCGCTGGTGGTCCTCACGGCCTTCTGGAGCGGGCTGCCCGCCGGCCTCTCCGCGGCCGCCGTGGTGGTGCTCTACGACCTCTTCGCGTTCTCCATCCCGGGGCAACTCGGGCAGTACACCCGCGACGATCTGTGGCGCGTCGTCATCTGGGCGCTCACGACGCCCGGTACGGCCTGGGGCGTCGGGTGGCTTCGCTCCCGGTTGGAACGCGTGGAACAGGCCGCCCTCGAGGCCAGCGAAGAGCGCTTCTCGAAGGTCTTCGGGGCCAGCCCCCTGGCGATGGCGGTGATCAGCCTCGACCAGGAACAGGTGCTTCACGCCAACGACGCGCTCCTCGGGCTGCTGGGCTGGCCCCCGGGCGTTCGGCTCACCACGCCCTTCTCGAGCCTGGTGGTGCGCGACCCCGCGGCGCCCAGGCCCGACAGCCCCGTCGCCTGGCGGGCCGAGACGGTGCTGCGCGCCGCTGACGGCCGCGCGGTGACGACCCTCGCCTCCTTCGAGCGCATCGAGTTCGAGGGACAGACCTGCCTGCTGGGCTTCTTCTACGATCTCTCCGAGCGGCTTCGGCTCGAGGAAAACCTGCGGCAGGCGCAGAAGATGGAAGCGATCGGCCGCCTGGCCGGGGGCATCGCCCACGACTTCAACAACCTGCTGACGGTGATCAACGGCAACGCGGCGATGCTCGTCGCTCCCGCCGGTGCCTCCGCGGAAGACCAGGCCGCCAGCGCGAAGGACATCCTCGACGCGGGGGAACGGGCCGCGGCGCTGACCCGGGAGTTGTTGGCCTTCAGCCGCAAGCAGCCGCTCCGCCTCGCGAGCCTCTCGCTCAACGACGTGGTGGCCAGCGCCGCGCCGCTGCTCAGGCGCCTGCTCCCCGCGAACGTCGAGCTCGACGTGGCGCCCGCAGACGGGCTGGACCTCGTGTCGGCCGATCGCTCGCAGTTGGACCAGGTGCTCCTGAACCTGGTGACCAACGCGCGCGACGCGATGCCGGGTGGGGGCCGGGTCACCATCGCGACCAGCAACGTGGAGCACGGCGGGGCCCCGTTCGCCTGTCTGGCGGTCACCGACACCGGCACTGGCATCGACGCGGCCGCCCGGCCCCACCTCTTCGAGCCCTTCTTCACCACCCGCCCGCACGGGAAGGGCACCGGGCTGGGCCTCGCGACGGTGTACGCCGTGGTGAACCGGGCGCGCGGCGAACTCGAGGTCCACAGCGAACTGGGCCGCGGCTCCACCTTCCGCGTGCTGCTGCCCCGCGCGTCGGCACCTGCCGATGCCGCACCCGTCTCGGCGGCCGTGCCGCTCGAGCCTGGCGGCGGGGGCCAGACCATTCTCGTGGCCGAAGACGAGCCGGCCGTCCGCGCGGTGGCCGTGCGTACCCTGCGGGCGAAGGGCTACGCGGTGCTCGAGGCCGGTGACGGGACAGCGGCGCTCGCGGTCGCTGCGGCACACGCCGGGCCCATTCACCTCCTGCTGAGCGACGTGATGATGCCGTCGATGAACGGGCGCCAGCTCGCCGTGGCGTTGCGGGCGCTCCGACCCGGGCTCCGCGTGCTCTTCATGTCCGGGCACGTCGACGACGCCGAGCTGAACGCGTCGGTCAGCGAGAACACCGAGTCCGTGTTGCCCAAGCCCTTCACGCCAGAGGTCCTCGGCCGCGCCGTGCGGGAGGCGCTGCTCACGCCCGGGGCCTGAGACGGCGCCGACGTCAGGCCTGCCTCACGCGGCGGCTCGTGACACGACG
>JBBRUE010000146.1:0-10853 GCA_038248085.1 Myxococcales bacterium
CAGGCCGATCTCCGCCGCCGGCGTGCAGCCGTTGGGGATGCCCCCAACTCCAGATCACCGAGATCGTGGTGAGGGTGCGTGAACCCGAGGCCGAGGTTCCGCTGCTCAAGGGTGGCGCGCTGGTGCACTGAAGGCCCGCAAGACGACGCCCCGGCTCCATCGAAGGAACCAGGGCGAGGTCATGCTTCAATGGGAACGACTCAGGCCTTCTTGTCTTCAGCCTTCTTCTCAGTCTCGGGGGCCGCAGGAGCGACCTCGGGACGATCCACCAGTTCGAGGATCGCGATGTCCGCCGCGTCGCCCTTGCGGAAACCACCACGCATCAGGCGCGTGTAGCCACCCTTTCGCGAGGCGTAGCGGGTCTTCAGATCACCGAAGATCTTCTGGAGCAGGACGCGGTCCTTCACGATGCGCTGCGCGAGACGCACGTTGTGGAGGCCACCCTTCTTGCCGAGGGTGATCACCTTCTCCGCCATCTTTCGGGCCTCTTTGGCCTTGGGGACGGTGGTGACGATGCGCTCGTGCTCGATGAGCGAGGTCACCATGTTGCGGAGCATCGCCAGACGGTGCGCCGTGGTGCGCTGCAGCTTCCGATTGCCAACCTTGTGTTCCATGGTCTTCTTCTTTCAACCACCGCGGCCGTACGAGGTACCCGGTGGACGTAACCCGCTGAGGAAAACCCCCGGCAGATTTTGAGGGAACCAGGGCGCGACATGCGCCCCGGGCACTGCACATCAACGACCGGGACTCAGACGCGGGGGGCGCTCGGAGGCAGCACGACCGGCGCTGTCTTCGGGGGCCAGTTCTCGAGCTTCATACCCAGCGAGAGACCCATCTCTGCGAGGATCTCCTTGATCTCCTTCAGCGACTTGCGGCCGAAGTTCTTCGTCTTGAGCATCTCGGCCTCGGTCTTCTGCACGAGGTCGCCGATCGTGCGGATGTTCGCCTGCTGCAGGCAGTTGGCGCTGCGCACCGAGAGTTCCAGCTCGTCGACCGAGCGGAAGAGGTTCTCGTTGAGCTTCGCCTCCTGCATCGGGGTCTCGGCCGCGACCGGCTCCTCGGTCTCTTCGAAGTTCACGAACACCGTGAGCTGCTCCTTGAGGATCTTCGCGGCGTAGGCCACGGCGTCCTGGGGGCTGACCGATCCGTCGGTCCAGACCTCGAGCGAGAGCTTGTCGTAGTCCGTCTGCTGACCGACGCGCGCGTTGGTGACGAGGTAGTTCACCTTCGAGACGGGCGAGTAGAGCGAGTCGATGGCGATCGCGCCGATCGGGGTGCCCGCGACCTTGTTCGCGTTCGCCGGCACGTAGCCACGGCCGCGGCGGCAGGTGAGTTCCATGCGGATCTTGCCGCCCTCGGCCAGGGTGCAGATGTGGTGGCCCGGGTTCAGCACCTCGACCTGGTCGTCGGTGATGAGATCGCCCGCCTTCACTTCCTTCGGACCCTCCGCCTCGATGCGGATCGTCTTCACCTCGTTGGTGTGCATGCGCAGACGCACTTCCTTGAGGTTGAGCACCATGTCCGTCACGTCTTCCGACACTTCCGGAATGGTCGTGAACTCGTGCTCCACGAGGCCGCCGTTGCCCTCGATCTTCACCGTGGTGATGGCCGCGCCCTGGAGCGACGACAGCAGCACCCGACGCAGCGAGTTGCCCAGCGTCGTGCCGAAGCCACGCTCGAGCGGCTCGGCGACGAACTTGCCGTAGGTGCCGTTGCTCTCGGAATCGACGTCGATCTTCCGGGGCTTGATGAGGTCACGCCAGTTCTTCGCGGTCAGAGAATGATCAGCCATTGTGTGTTGCCTCGTGACGAGCCGCCACCAACGTACCCGCCGAAAAAGCGGGAGGACGGTTCGGGAGATTGAAGTCTTAAAAAGCCAAGGAGCAGACCGGCCTTCTGAGGGGCACGGCCTGCTCCGAAACGGCGGAAGCCGTGGAAATTACTTCGAGTACAACTCGACGATCAGCTGCTCCTGGATCGGCATCGTCAGGTCCTCACGATTCGGAACGGTCTTCACCGTTCCCTTGAGGCCCTTCTTGTCGACGTCCAGCCACTGGGGAATGCCACGGCGATCGACGGTCTCGATGGCCTCCTGGATGCGGAGGATCTTCTTCGACTTCTCGTGGACCTCCACGACCGAGCCCGGCTTCACCGAGAACGACGGGATGTTGACCCGCTTGCCGTTCACCGTGAAGTGACCGTGGCGAACCAACTGGCGAGCCTCAGCGCGCGTATCGGCGAAGCCCATTCGGAACACGACGTTGTCGAAGCGGAGCTCCAGCATCTGGAGCAGCGTCTCGCCGGTCTTGCCCTTGGCCGCCGCGGCGCGGTGGAAGTAGCCGCGGAACTGGCTCTCGAGCAGGCCGTACATGCGCTTGACCTTCTGCTTCTCGCGCAGCTGGACACCGTAGTTCGAGAACTTCACGCGACCCTGGCCGTGCTGGCCGGGAGGATAAGGGCGGCGTTCGATGGCGCACTTGTCCGTGTAGCAACGGTCGCCCTTGAGATACATCTTCAGGTTTTCGCGCCGGCAGATACGGCAGACGCTTGCGGTGTAACGAGCCAAAGTCAGTTCTCCAGTTCTAGAAGGTCGGGACTCAGACGCGGCGGCGCTTGGCCATCCGGCATCCATTGTGCGGAATCGGGGTCACATCACGGATGAGCGAGATCTTGAGGCCGGCCGCGGCGATTGCGCGCAGCGCCGACTCACGACCCGCACCGGGGCCCTTGACGAGCACCTGAACGTTCTTCAGTCCGTGCTCCATGGCCTTCGCCGCAGCATCACCCGCCGCGACCTGGGCCGCGAAAGGGGTCGACTTGCGTGAACCCTTGAAGCCACGCGAACCAGCCGAGGACCACGAGATCACGTTGCCCGAGACGTCGGTGAACGTGATGAGCGTGTTGTTGAAGCTCGACTGGATGTGAACGATCCCGTTGAGGATGTTCTTCTTGTTCTTCTTCTTCTTGTCGACCTTCTTGTCGCCAGCAGCCTCCGGGGTCACCGGGGCGGCAGCAGCAGCAACAGGGGCGGCAGGTGCGATTTCGTCAGCCATTTCGTTCGAGTCCCTACAGGTGATCAACCCCACTCACGTGGGGCCGGTGGAAGTTACTTCGCCGCGGGAGCCGCCGGCTTGACACGCTGCACCCCACGCTTCGGGCCCTTGCGGGTCCGGGCGTTGGTGTGCGTCCGCTGGCCGCGCACAGGCAGGCCCTTGCGGTGACGGAGGCCACGGTAGCAACCGAGGTCCATCAAGCGCTTGATGTTCATGGTCACTTCGCGGCGGAGGTCACCCTCAACCTTGTAGTTGGCCTCGATGACCTCGCGAATCTTGCGGGTCTGCTCTTCGGTGAGGTCCTTCGTCCGCGTGGTGAGGTCGATGCCGGCCTCAGTGACGATGTTCTGCGCGGTCTTCGAACCAACCCCGTAGATGTACTGAAGCGAAATGACGATCCGCTTCTGAACCGGGAGATCTACGCCTGCGATGCGAGCCATGTTCGTTTCGTTCCTTCTGAGAGTTGGTCTGGAGCTGGTGAATCAGCCCTGGCGCTGCTTGTGACGGGGATTCGCCGGGCAGATCACGCGAATGACGCCCTTGCGACGGATCACCTTGCACTTGTCACAAATCTTCTTAACGGACGGACGGACCTTCATGGTGTTCCTCGTAATTCTGTACTGCGTGACTTACTTGGCGCGGTACGTGATGCGACCGCGGGTCAGGTCGTAGGGCGAAAGCTCCACCTTGACCTTGTCGCCAGGGAGAATGCGAATGAAGTGCATCCGCATCTTTCCGGAGATGTGCGCGAGCACCTCGTGACCGTTCTCCAGCATGACTTTGAACATGGCATTGGGAAGCGGCTCTTTCACCGTTCCCTCAACCTCGATCGCGTCTTCCTTCGCCAAATGAAACCTCGTGACAACGACACAAAGCCCCTGCGGGCTTACAGGAGCGGCGGCCAGTAGCACCTCCGCCTGATGTATGCAAGCGACGCCGGTCTTACTGACCGATGCTCTTGCGAATCGCGGCGTAAATCTCGTCGAGCGACCCCACCCCATCGATGGTGCGGAGCAACCCCAGCTTCTCGTAGTGGGCCTTCAGCGGTGAAGTCTGCTGGCGGAACACGTCGAGTCGCTTCTGCACCGTCTCGGGGCTGTCATCAGCCCGGCCCCGGCCCTTCATTCGATCGTGAATGACGGCGTCAGGCACCTCGAGCGAAACCACGTGCTCGATGCGCTTGCCCGTCCGGTCCAACACCTTCGCCAGCGCCTCAGCCTGGGGAATCGTTCGCGGGAACCCGTCGAGGAGGAAGCCCTTGCTGCAATCCGGCTCCTTCAGACGCTCGTCGACGATGCCAATCACCAGGTCATCGGGCACCAGCTTGCCCGCGGCCATCAGGGGCCCGGCCAACTTCCCCAACTCCGTCCCTTTGCCTACGGCCGCCCGGAGGATGTCGCCGGTCGAGATCTGAGGGATCCCGAAGTCCGAGACGACCTTCTGAGCCTGAGTACCCTTTCCAGCTCCCGGCGGTCCGAAGAAGACGAGATTCATGCGTTCCCCCAGGGGGCGTTAAACGGTGGCCGCGTTGCGGATACGGCCGCGGATGCGAGGACCCCGCGGGCCGGCGAAGCCTTCGTAGTTCCTGCTGATGAGGTGCTGCTCAATCTGCTGAACCGTGTCGAGGGCAACACCCACTACGATCAGGAGGGCCGTACCGCCGAAGTAGAACTGCACCGAGAGGACACCCGCGATGACCGTCGGGAGCACACAGACCGCAGCGAGGTACAGCGCCCCACCGAAGGTCAACCGGTTGAGGACACGCTCGATGAAGTCGGCGGTCTGGCGACCCGGTCGGATGCCCGGGATGTAGCCACCCTGCTTCTTGATGTTGTCCGCGACGTCGTCCGCCCGGAAAGTGAGCGAGGTGTAGAAGTAGGCGAAGAAGATGATCAGCGCGACAAACAAGCCGCTGTAGACCCACTGGTTGGACTGCAGGGCTCGCTGAACACCGGCCATGCCCGGCACCCAGGTCGCCAGCGTGGCCGGGAACGACAGCAGGGCACCGGCGAAGATCGGGGGAATGACGCCCGATGCGTTCACTTTGAGCGGGAAGTAGGTCGCCTGACCGGCGAACATCTGCCGACCCGAGACTCTCTTGGCGTACTGCACCGGGATCCGCCGCATGCCGCGTTCGACGAACACCACGGCACCGATGACCAGCACCATCACGAAGAGCAGACCCACCACCGCGCCGGCGCTCACCGTGTCGGCCTCAACCGCGCGGTACAGGTGCTGCGCCGCGGGTGGAATGCCGACCACGATGCCCGAGAAGATGACCAGCGAGATGCCGTTGCCGATGCCGTTTTCAGTGATGCGCTCGCCCAGCCACATGATGAAGGCAGTGCCGGCCGTAAGCGTGATGACGGTCATGAACGAGAACCAGACCGTGTTCACCGTGTCAGGAACGACCACCTTGTCCAACGCGACCTGGGCATCGCCCCCGGCGCGACCGAAGGAATACAGCACGCGCGAGATGCCGACGCCCTGCACGATCGAGAGGAGGATCGACCCGTAGCGGGTGTACTGGTTGATCTTCTGGCGACCCGCCGCGCCCTCCTTCTGGAGGCGCTCGAGGCTGGGCACCACCACCGCCAGCAACTGCATGATGATGCTCGCCGAGACGTACGGCATGATCCCCAGGGCAAAGATCGACGCCTGGCTGAGCGCACCGCCCGAGAACATGTTGAAGAGCCCGAGGAGCCCGCCATCCTTCATGCGGGATTCCATCGCGGCGTTGAGTGCCACGCGGTCGACACCAGGCGTGCTGATGAAGATGCCCAGGCGGTAGACCGCGAGCAGAACGAGCGTGTACACGATTCGCGCCCGGAGTTCGGCGACGCGGAAGATGTTGGTGATGGCGTTGAGGGCCACGGCGCCTTCCTCGGAAAAGTTGGAATCTGAAACGGCGAACGCCCCTCGACCCGTTGAGGGTTCGAGGGGCGCGGCACACTAGCCCTGTTGCCAGGTCCAGTGCACCGAACTCAGGCCTTCGCGACCTTCGCGACCTTCGGAACCTTCAGACCCTTACCTGAGTGCGCCTTCACGGCGGCCTCGGGCTTGTGGACCATGAGCGCGATCTCTTCGAATGTACCGCCCGCGGCGGTGATCGAAGTCTTGGCGCCAGTCGAGATCTTGTTCACCTTGATGGTGAACTTCTTCGTCAGCGCGCCTTCGCCAAGGACCTTGATGCCGTCGTACGCACCCTTGACCAGCCGGGCGGCGCGAAGCGTGGTCTCGTCGATGGTCGCACCATCTTTGAAGTGCGAGTCGAGTTCGTGGAGGTTGACGATCGCGATGTCGAGCCGATTCGGCGCAGTGAAGCCGAACTTCGGCAGCCGGCGCTGAAGCGGGCTCTGGCCGCCTTCGAAACCTTCGAAGCGCATGTTGCCAGAGCGGGCCTTTTGGCCCTTGGCACCACGACCAGCGGTCTTGCCGAGGCCGGAGCCCTGGCCACGACCCACGCGCTTCTTGCGGTGCGTCGAACGATGCGGAGCCTTCAGGGTATGCAGGGTCACCATGGTGTGTTCCTCACTTCGCCTGGGCGGCGAGGACCTTCGCACGCGCGGCGTCACGCACGCGGATCTTCCGCGGCTTGGCCCGAACCCGGGTCTTGGGCTCGTCCTTGACGATCTCGAACGCCACCAGGTGGCGCACCTTGTCCAGCATCCCGCGGATGGCCGGGGTGTCCTTGAGGAGACGCTCCGAACCAAACTTCCAGACGCCGAGGCCCTTCACCGTCGCGACCTGTTTGGCCGAGGCGCTCGAGGGGCTCTTCACCAGCTTGATCTTGATGCCCATGTTCAGCTCTCCGACTTACGGCCGAAGTGGACTTCCTTGCCGCGCAGCCGGCTGACCTGCTCAGGCGACCGGAGCTGCTTGAGGCCATCGACCACGGCCTTCACGACGTTGTGTGGGTTCCGCGAGCGCTGGCTCTTGGTCAGGATGTTGCGGATGCCCGCAGCCTCCAGGACCGCGCGAACCGGGCCGCCGGCGATGACGCCAGTGCCTTCGGACGCGGGCTTGAGCAGCACCTGGCCGGCGCCGAAACGGCCCAGCACTTCGTGCGGGATCGTGTGACCCATGAGGGGCACCTTGAAGAGGTGCTTCTTGGCGTTCTCGCCGCCCTTGCGGATGGCCTCGGGAACTTCGTTCGCCTTGCCCAGGCCGATGCCGACGTGGCCGTTGCCGTCACCGACGACGACGATGGCGCCGAAGCTGAAGCGCCGGCCACCCTTCACGACCTTCGTGGGGCGGTAGATGTTGACGACGCGGTCCTGCAGGTCCAGGTCATTCGCGTTGATGGGAGTCGAGCTCATTTTCAGTTGTCCTCTCGGTCAGAACTGCAGACCGCCCTCTCGAGCACCGTCGGCAGTCGCCGCGATACGTCCGTGGTACGGGTAGCCGTTGCGGTCGAAGACGACCTTCTCGATCTTCGCGGCCTTGCACTTCTCGGCGAGCAGCAGACCGACCTGCTTGGCAGCGGTCTTCTTGTCGCCTTCGTCCAGCTTGCCCTTGAGCTCCTTGGAGAGCGTCGAGGCAGAGGCCAGGGTGCGGCCGGTGCTGTCGTCGATGACCTGCGCATGCAGGTGCTTGAGCGACTTGTAAACCGTGAGACGGGGGCGCTCGGTGGACCCGGAGATCTTCTTCCGGATGCGCTCCTTGCGATTGTTGCGGGATTCGATGTTGGACATGGTGTTTTCCTTTTCCTTCCGCTCGGGATGCGGCCTTCCCCGGGCGGATGAACGGACGGCTTACGCCGTACCCGTCTTGCCTTCCTTGCGGCGGACGATTTCGTCGGACATCTTGATGCCCTTACCCTTGTACGGCTCGGGCGGGCGGAGGTCGCGGATCTGCACCGCGGTCTGTCCCACGAGGTGACGGTCGACCGAACGCAGGGTCAGATCGAGGGTCGGGAGGGTGTCTTCGGTGCGCGGCGCCTTGCCGACCTCAGCCGTGACGCCCTCGGGGAGGTCGTACACAACCGGGTGCGAGTAGCCGAGCGAGAAGTGAATCTGCTTGCCCTTCACTTCGCAACGGAAGCCGACGCCACGGATGGCGAGCTTCTTCTCCCAGCCCGTGCCGACGCCCGTCGCCGCGTTGGCGAGGATGGCGCGGGTCAGACCGTGCGCGGAGCGGTGGGTGCGGTGATCCGAGGGACGGGTGAGCAGGAGCTCGCCGGCCTTCAGTTCGACCTTGATGTCGGCAACCGGCAACTTGATCGAGAGCTTCCCCTTGGGCCCCTCGAAGTTGACCTTGTCGCCCTGGATGACGGCCTTGACCTTGTCACCCAGCTTGATCGGCATCTTTCCAATGCGGCTCATGGTCGGGACCTCAGTAAACCGTGCAGATGAGTTCGCCGCCCACGTTGGCCTTGCGGGCCTCGTGGTCGACCATCACACCGCGGGAGGTGGAGAGAATCGCGACGCCCATGCCACCGCGAACGCGGGGAATGTCGCGCACGTTCACGTAGCGACGCAGGCCGGGCTTCGACTCGCGCTTGATGCCGGTGATCACGGGCTCGCGGTTCGGGCCGTACTTCAGCACGATCGTCAGCTCGTTCTGGGGCGCCTTCTCGTGAACGATGAAGTCAGCGACGAAGCCCTCGTTCTTCAGGGCCTTGGCGACTTCGACCTTCAACTTCGAGGACGGCAGCGTCAGCTTGTCGTGACGCACCATCGCCGCGTTGCGGATGCGGGTGAGCATGTCACCCACGGGATCATTGATGACCATCGGGTACCACTTCCGGTGAGGCGCTATCCGCGCACTCGCTGGAGGTCCTGACGCCTTCCGGGCCAATCCCGGTGGTTCGCCAGGTCCTGTTCTTCATCGGTACAGCAAAACCTGCAGTGATGCAATCAAGCAGCGCGGAAAGGTACGCCGAACGCCTTGAGGAGCGCGAGCCCATGCTCGTCATTCTTCGCGGTCGTCACGATCGACACGTTCAGACCCTTCACCTTTTCGATCTGGTCGTAGTTGATCTCAGGGAAGATGATCTGCTCACGAACGCCGAGCGTGTAGTTGCCACGGCCGTCGAACGCCTTGGGGGAGACGCCCTTGAAGTCGCGAACGCGGGGCAACGCGACGCTGATGAGGCGGTCGAGGAATTCGTACATGCGGTCGCCACGGAGGGTGACCATCGCGCCGATCGCCTGGCCTTCGCGGAGCTTGAAGTTCGCGATGGCCTTGCGGGAACGGGTGATCACCGGCTTCTGGGCGGTGATCGCGTTCATCTGGTCGACGGCCGACTCGAGCAGCTTGTTGTTCGCAAGCGCCTCGCCGAGGCCCATGTTCACGACGATCTTCGTGAGCTTGGGAACCTCCATCGGGTTCTTGAGCCCCAGGTCCTTCATCAGGGCCGGGACAATCTCCTTGCGGTAGCGCAGCTTGAGGCGCGCCGGCTTGGCCTCGAGACCTGCCTCGATGTTCGCGGCGAAGCCGGCCTTCTTGGCCTCTTCCTTCTTGCCGCGCTTGGCCTTCTCGGCCTTCTTGGCCTTGGCAGCTGCCAGGGCGTCGTCGTTCTTCGGAGGCGCTTTTTCGGACTTTTCGTCAGCCATGACTCGGTACCGTTCTTCGTGAAAACAGAGGGACGGGCGCCTTAGCGCACCGTGAAAGCATCAGTCAATGGTCGCTTCACACTGCTTGCAGAAGCGCTTCTTCTTCTCACCTTCGGTGCGGACGCCCACGCGGGTCGCCTTGTCGCACTTCGGGCACACCAGGGCGACGTTCGAGAGCTCGATGCTGCCGGTCTTCTCGATGATGCCGCCTTCGGGGTTCGCCCGGTCCTTGCCCTTGCCGACGTGGCGCTTGACCATGCGCAGACCCTCGACACGGACGCGGCCCTTGGCCTTGTCGATCTCGATGATCTTGCCGCGGTTCGCCTTCTGGGCGCGCTCCTCACCGGAAGCAACCTGGACCTTGTCACCAACTTTGAGCTTCTGCATGACTCAGAGCACCTCAGGAGCGAGCGAGATGATCTTCATGAACTTCTTGGCGCGGAGCTCGCGAGCGACCGGCCCGAAGATGCGGGTTCCCACGGGCTCGAGCTCCTTGTTGATGAGCACGGCCGAGTTCCCGTCGAACTTGATGTAGCTCCCGTCCGGGCGGCGAACCTCTCGCTTGGTGCGGACGACCACGGCCTTGGCCGTGTCACCCTTCTTCACCTTCGAGTTGGGCAGCGCCTCACGGATGGAGACGACGATGACGTCGCCGATGGACGCGTACTCACGGTGCGAGCCGCCCATCACCTTGATGCAAAACACCTTCTTGGCGCCCGAGTTATCAGCAACATCGAGCACGCTCGTCATCTGGATCATGACTAAATATCTCCGGTTCTTTTGATTGGATTCAGACGTGAATCAAACGTTCGACGCCTTCTCCAACACCTTGACCACACGCCAACGCTTGTCCTTCGACGTGCGCCGGGTCTCAGCGATGAGGACCTTGTCCCCTTCGTTGATGGTGGGCTTCTTCGGCTCGTGATCTTCGGCGTGCACCTTGTACTTCTCGCGGCGCGACATCACCTTGCCGTACTCCGCGTGCGACGTGCGGCGACGAACGGTCACGACGACCGTCTTCGACATCTTGTTGGACGTGACGATGCCGATGCGCGTCTTGGGACGGCCGCGGGTGTCTGCGTTCTGGGTCTGCTCGGTCTCAGCCATGGGTCACTTTCCTCACTTCTTCTTCGACTTGGCGGTCAGCACCGTCAGCACGCGCGCGAGATCACGCTTGTGCGAGGTGCGCTCCGACGGGTTGTCCAGCGAGCCCGTGCGCAGCTTGAGGTTGTCCTGCACCAGG
>JBBRUE010000147.1:0-10749 GCA_038248085.1 Myxococcales bacterium
ATCGGTTGCCCCAGCACCCGCTCCACGCGAAGGATCATCCGCGCCTGCATCGGCTCCGACAGCCCAACCAGCTCGGCGAACTGCCGCAGGTACGGCGGCAACTGCACCGGCGGCGCGAGGAGCGCGATGCGGGCGGGCGCCAGCCCCTTCGTCAGCGCATAGGTGGTGGCGGTCGCGCCGAGCGAGTGCGCGATGATCACCTGCGGCTGCAACCGGCGTCCGGCCGCGAGCACCGCGTGGGCGAGCGTGAGCACCGTCGCGAAGTCTCCCGCCGTCTCGCCGTGCGCGGGCAGGTCGATCGCCACCACGTGAAACCCGCGCGCGACGAGCGGCTCGACGAAGCTGCCCATCTGCGCGGCGTTCCCGCTCCACCCGTGCACCAGCAGCGCAGTGCCCCGCGGACCCTCGACGTTCCACTCCCAGGCCGCCAACCCCACGCCCGCGGCCTCGAGTCGGAACCGTCGCGCGTCCTGGGTGAGCGCACCCCACTTCCCCGCCGTCTTCCGCGGCCGGCCCCAGCGCAGAAACGCCTGGGCCTCGACCCACCCCGGCGCGACGCGCTCGGCCAGCTTCACCAGGGAACCGAAAAAGCGAACGTTCGTACTATTAAATGAGCGGGCGGGAGCCATGCGGGAGGTCCTTTCAAGCTGCGGCGTTACGGGGTGTGAAACTGCACGAGCCGCTTGAAGGCGGCCCGGGCGCGCTCGACGGCGCGACGGTCTTTGAGCAGGCGCAGGTACAGGTTGAGCGTCATCATGATGCCGTGGAGCTCGAAGGCCACCTGCCGCGCGTCGGTGTCCTTGCGCAGGTGCCCTTCGGTGACCGCGAGCTGCACGGTCTTCGCCAGCGCGTCGACGAGGTTCTTCTGCGACTCGACGAGCACGTCATGGGGGCGGCCCTGGCGGTCGTCGAGCTCCGCCGTGGCCTGCATGAAGATGCAGCCCCCGGGCATGCGGGGGTCGGTCATCCACTCGATCCAGCTCTCGAAGATGCGCTCGAGGCGCGGGAGGCCGCGGGGGGCCTTGAAGGCGCTGAGCAGCACGCGCTCGGTGAAGTGGCTCGAGGCGAGGTCGAGCACCGCGACCTGGAGCTCCTCCTTGCTCCCGAAGTGCGAGAAGAGCCCACTCTTCGAGAGCTTGAGTTCCTCGGCCAATGCGCCGATGGTCAGCCCGTCGAGTCCGTCCCGGCCCGCGAGCAGGAACGCCCGGTCGAGGATTCGTTCGCGCGTGGCTTCCCCTTTCGACATGCCGATAAAATAAGAACGGTCGTGCTTAGAAATCAAGTCCCCCTGAGCCGTGTTAGTGATTCCGAGCAGATGTCCACCATCGCCGCCATCGCGACGGGTCCCTCGGCGGGCGGCGTCGGTATCATCCGGCTGTCGGGCCCGGCGGCGCTGCACGCGGCGCGGCGGGTGGTGCGGGGGTTGCCGGAGACGCCCACCCCGCGGCACGCGTACGTCACGCGCTTCACCGACGCGCAGGGGGCGGTGCTCGACGAGGGGCTGACGCTCTACTTCGAGGGCCCGAAGAGCTTCACCGGCGAAGACGTGGTCGAGCTCCACGCGCACGGGGCGCCGCGGCTGCTCTCGATGTTGCTCGCGGAGGTGCTCCGGCACGAGGGCGTGCGGCTGGCGACGCCTGGAGAGTTCACGCGGCGCGCGTACCTCTCGGGGCGCATGGGGTTGACGCGGGCCGAGGCGGTCGCCGACCTCATCGCCGCCGAGTCTGAAGCCCAGGTGCGGGCGGCCGCGGCGCAGCTCTCGGGTGAGCTCACCGCGCGGCTTGAGGCGGTGCACGGGCCGTTGCTGGCCCTGCAGGCGGACGTCGAGGGCGCGCTCGATTTCCCGGAAGAGGCCGAGGGCGCGGAGGCCGACGCGGCGACGCGACTCGATGCGGTGTTATCGAACGTTCGTTCGCTTCTCGGAGACGCGAAGCGGGGCGCGTTGATCCGCCGCGGGGCGCGGGTGGTGCTCTACGGCCCGGTGAATGCGGGGAAGTCGACGTTGTTCAACGCGCTGGTCGGGGCGAGCCGGGCGCTGGTCGACGCGGAGCCGGGCACGACGCGCGACATGCTCGAGGCGCGGGTCGAGCTGGCGGGGCTCGCGGTGACGTTGATCGACACCGCGGGGCTGCGCGACGACGCCGGTCGGCTCGAGGCGCTGGGCATCGCGCGCACGAAGGAGGCGCTCGGCGGGGCGGACGTCGCGGTGCTGGTGCTGCCTCCGGAGACGACGGCGGATCAGCGTGCCGCGTGGCGGGCGGAGAGCGACGAGGCGCGGCTGCTCGAGGTGTGGGGCAAGGCGGACGTGTGTGCGCGCGAGGGGCTCGCGGTGTCGGGGCTCACCGGGCTCGGGCTCGACGCGTTGCGCGAAGCGCTCTCGACGCGGCTCGGGGGTGACGCGGCCTCGGCGGTGTGGAGCGTGCGCGAGCGGCACGTGCAGTCGCTCGCGCAGGTCGAGGCGTCGCTGGGTCGCGCGCGGTCGGCGTGTGACGTGGCGACGTTGGAGATCGTCGCCGGCGAGGTGTCGCTGGCGGTGCACGCGTTGGCGGAAGTGACCGGCGCGGACGCGAGCACCGAGTTGCTCGACGCGATCTTCCAGCGGTTCTGCATCGGCAAATGACGCCCTCGCCCCCGAAGGGGGAGCGGGTCGGGGAGAGGGGCAGAACGTTTCGTGGCTCGGCCGTTGCGGAGAGCTCAGCCGTGATCGGAGCACTCCTATGCGGACTCACGGCCGCGATGCGCAACGAAGCGGCATCTCGTACGTCGCGTTCCCCGGCTCGAAGCAATCGTGGCCGATGACGAACGAGCAGATCCAGGCGCGGGGCCGCCAGCTCTACGACACGTTCGGTGGTGACGCGCAGCTCGCGTCGGCGACGCGCTGATCACTCCGGCCCAGGCCTGGTGAGCTCTCCTCGGCGAACATGTCTCCGTCGAGGCGCAGTTGAACGACCGTCGGGCCCGAGGCGGCTCGGCGCGTGAGGTCCTCTTCGTTGGGGAGCTGATGACCGTCGTCGTCCCGGCGCCGCTGGGCAGCTACGTTGTGGCGCGTGTTGACCCTGCTGTTGCTCTCCGCCCTGCCCTGCGCCCCCTGCACCGTCGTCAAGTCGCCGCGGGAGGCCTTCGCGCGCGTGCTCGCGCAGCGCCCCACCGTGCTCGCGGTGGGCGAGTACCACGAGGTCAACGGCGCTCCGAAGGTGCCCAGCGCCATCAAGCGCTTCACCAAGGACCTGCTCCCGATGCTCGACAAGCACGTCGGCGCGCTGGTCGTCGAGACGTGGATGCTCAACGGCAAGTGTGGCGTCGTCGAGAAGCAGGCGACGGTGGCGGTGGCGAAGACCACGCAGCGCCCCGACTCCACCGAGGACGAGCTCACCGCGCTCCTCGACCGCACCTACGCGATGGGCGTGAAGAACCACATCCTCGTCATCGACTGCGACGACTACCGCTCGATGCTCGACGACGCGGGTGAACTCGACGCCGAGGCGAGCCTGCTCCTGGTCAAGCGCAAGGTCGAAGAGAAGGCCCTCGACGCGATCGACAAGGGGGAGGCCGGCACGGCTGATCAGCTCCTGCTGCTCTATGGCGGCGCGGTGCACAACGACCTCGAGCCGCTCGAGATGTGGCGCGCGTACTCGTTCGGTCCCGACCTGCAGCGGGCCACCGAGGGCGGCGTCGTCGAGCTCGACCTCCTCGTGCCCGAGTACGTCGACACCGACGAAGACCTGGTGAAGGAGCCGTGGTTCGCCGGCGCGCTCGCGCTCTCGAAGGCTGGGAAGACGGTGTTGATCAACCCGCACCCCGGCGTGTACCTGCTGCTCTTCGCGCGGTCAGGTGGCGTGGGCTCGCGCAGTCGAAGTCCGGGTGTGCCCGCCCCGCCTCGCTGAGCTCCGAGCTGCCGTCGTCGCGAACCCCGATCGCCTCAGGACGAGGCCGACTTCCGCGCTTCGCCGCTCGCGCGTCAGCTCGAGGTGCTCGACCTTCCTCCGCGGCGCGCGCCACCGCGCGTCGTCGTACGGCCACTCGCGGACGAAGGACCCACGCTCTCTCCGCTGGTCGTCATGGCGGGTGTCGGCCTGATCCGCGCCGTGATGCACCTCTTGTGGTGAGGCCGGTGGGTGCGGCCCGTTCGTTATTTCTGGACGATCGACCGCGCACCGTCGGAGACCGTCGTTCAACATGCGGAGGCGGCAGCGGCGAATCGAGCAGGCTCCTCCTGTGAACGCGCGGACCCAGGCTGGCTCGGCGACGGACTGGAGGTCGCCAGACGCATCATCGTTGATGACAGTCCGGGCACCTGGCGGACTGACCGGTCAACTGTCATCAACGATGATGTGCCCGGAGCCCCCTCGCCCCCGGAGGCCCAGCTTGCGTTCCTCGCGCTCGAGGTCGCGCGGCCCGCTCGGTTGCGCACGGGCAGATCACCTTCCCCGACTGCCTCGGTCGAGGCGGCGAGTCTCCGTACGGCTGGAGTCGAGATCGCCCTGGGTTTGGTCGCTGGGTGAGCTCGGGGCCTGATCAATGGACGAACTCACGGGCTGCCGTACGCGCTCCCTCTCGCCGTCGAGCGGCCGCTTCTTCGCGGTTTCGGTCTCCCGCGCGAATCAGCGGTGGAGCGGACGTCGGCGCCCGCGTCGCCCGAAGAGAACCAGCACGCCGGCCGCTCCCAGCAACGCCGGCGCACCGCTGCAGCCCGGGCTCGCAGCCCCGCAGGGCGGCGCGACGAAATCGCCGGAGATGGTCTCGCCGACGAACGTCGCGGTGAACCGACCGCTGATGGTGCCGGTGTCGTCGGTCCTCACGTTGTTCATTTCGGAGGTGCCGCGCAGGCGCTCCTCGCCGCGACCGGTGTCGAACAGCGCGGCGCCGTTGTTCTGGAGCATCAAGGCCGGCATGCGACCGCCGTCGAGCTCCACGTGCGAGACCTCGAGCGAGTCGGTGACCACGTGCCCGCAGACCGGGCGCGTCGAGGACAGCCAGATGGTCTGGCGCTTGGTGCCCAGCAGGTCTTTGTCGGCGCGGCTGATCGCCGCGGCCGCGGGCAACGAGACGTCGCGGACGCTCCCGGTCACGAAGGTGTCCGTTACCTCGGGCTCACAGCCGCTCAACACCACCAACACCACCCAACTCGCGCGTTTCATGGGCAGCCGCGTGAGCAAGAACGAGACCGCCTCGAAGCATTGGGAATCAGGGTTGCTGGAGCGCCTCGAGGCCTGACTTCACAGTCGTGGATCAGCCCCGCTTCGTGGCCACCACCTGCACCCCGCCGCGCGGGCGGAGCGTGATGACTGGCTCGGGCTCGAAGGCCTGGCCCGGCACCAGCGAGAGGTGCACCCGCTGGAGCACGGTGGTGAGAATGAGCTGCGCCTCCATCATCGCGAAGCCGTCGCCGATGCACTTGCGCTGCCCCATGCTGAACGGGAGGTAGCTGCCGTGTGCGCGCCGCGGGTCCTCGACGTTCCAGCGGTCGGGGTCGAAGGCGAGCGGCTCGCTCCAGAACTCGGGCAGGCGGTGAATCGCCCACGGCGAGATGAAGACCAGCGCGTCCTTCGGGAGCAGCCAGCCGTCGACCACGTCGTCCTCCAGCACCCGCCGGCCGAGGCTCCAGACCGGCGGGTAGAGCCGCAGCGACTCCTTGATGACGTTCATCGCGAAGGGGAGCCGGTGTGCGGTCTCCATGGTGGCCACCGCGCCGCCCAGCACCGCGTCGGCCTCGGCGACGAGCTTTCGTTCGACCTCCGGCGCGCGGCCCAGCAGCGCCATCGTCCACGACAGGTTGTTGGCCGTCGTCTCGTGCCCCGCGAGGAAGATGGTCATCACCTCGTCGCGGAGCTGCGCGTCGGTCATGCCCTCGCCCGTCTCGGGGTCCTTCGACTCCATGAGCATCGCCAGCAGGTCGTCGGTGGGACCCTGGCCCTTGCGGCGCGCGGCGATCACCCCGAGCACCACGCCGTCGAGCGTCTCCAGCGAGCGCTTGAAGCGGAGGTTCTGCGGCGTGGGCACCCACTCCGGCGCGCTCAGCGGGTGCAGCGTGCGGTGAATGAGGTGCTCGAGCGCCTCGGTCAGCGCGGCGCTCACGTGGTCGGCGTTGCCCATCACGTCGGCCGAGAGCAGCGTCTCGCCCACCACCCGCAGCGTGCAGCGCATCATCTCGTCGGCGAAGTCGAAGGGCTGGCCCAGCGCCCACCGGTCGACCATCTCGTTCGCCGCGCGCGTCATCACCTGGCCGAAGCCCCCGAGCCGCTCGCGGTGGAAGGCGGGCTGGGCGATGCGGCGCTGGCGCTTCCAGAAGTCGCCCTCGCTGGTGACCAGGCCGTTGCCCAGCACCAGGCGCAGCATCTCGTAGCCGCGCGTCTGCTTGACGTAGTTCTTCACGTTGGCCACCAGCACGTGGTGCACCAGCTTCGGCGAGCCCAGCACGAAGGCGTCGAGCGCCGGCAGCGGGAGGTGGGCCAGGGGACCGAACTCGAGCGTGGCGCGCTCCATGACGTGCAGCGGGTTTTCCTGGAGCTGCGACAGCACGCCGATGAGCGGCTTGCGGCCGGGGTACATGCGGGGCGCGGTGGTCATGATGGTATATTGTGAGTAAAAGCTCAGTTCCTTCAACTCGCATTCCCCGCCCATGGCCCCTGCCCGCGCCGATTCCCCCCGAAAGCTGCCCACCCAGGCCCGCGCCCGCGCGACCGTCGACGCCATTTTGCGAGCGAGTGCTCACATTCTGCGGACCGGAGGGTGGGACGCCTGCAACACCAACGCGGTGGCGAAGCGGGCCGGGGTGTCGATCGGCTCGCTGTACCAGTACTTCCCTTCCAAGGAGGCGCTGGTGGCGGCGATCGCCGAGGTGCACGCGGAGGAAGGGCTGGCGGTGTTGATGCGCGCGGTGACCGCGGCGACCGAGCGGCCGCTGTCGTTCGAGGAGACGGTGCGGCACTACATTCGCGCGATGGTGGCGCTGCACGCGGTCGACCCGAAGCTGCACCGGGTGCTGGTGGAGCAGGTGCCGCGGCTCAAGGGCGGGCTGGCGGTGGTGCGGCGCGTCTCGCAGCAGTCGGCGACGCTGGTGCGGGGCTGGCTCGAGACGCAGCGCGCGCACCTGCGGGCGGTCGACCTCGACGTGGCGACGTACATTCTGGTGACGTCGGTGGAGGCCGTGGCGCACCTGCAGGTGGTCGATCGCCCGGCGAAGCTCGACGCCGAGGCGCTGGTCGAGGAGCTCAGCGCGTTGGTGCTCGGGTACCTCGGCGCGCGGCCGGCGGTGGCGAAGGTTCGCGCGCGTCGGTGAGGCGCTGTTCGTCGCGGTAACCCGCCCTTACGTACGTCGCGCCGCGTGCGTTGCTTCTGCCCGTGCGAGTGCCGGGGAAAGGAGGCGATAGTCGGCGCATGCCATTCATCGCGAGAGCCGACGAGGACCGGGGCGACCTGTTCGCCTGGTGGGACGGCAGTGAACTCGACGCGGAGACACAGTTCGCGTGCAACGCCGACGAGGTGGTGCTGGTGCTCGACGCGCAGAGCGAGGACGTGGTGGCGACGCTCGGGCCTGGCCGCCATTCGCTCCCGGTGACGCTGGGGCGCTACCTGAGCGGCGGCAAAGTGCTCGTCATCTTCGTCACCACCGCGCCAGTGACCATCGAGGCCGAGGGCGTGCTCGACGCGCACGATGACCAGCCCTGGGTGGAGCTCGCCGGGGTCGTCACCGTGCGCGACCCGGTGAAGGCGCTCGAGCTGTTGCCGCACCTCGACGACGACGAGACGCCAGAAGACTGGGTGGCCGAGGAGCTGGTGCTCTACACCGGTCGCGCGGTCGAAGAAGACGGGGGCGATCTCGAGGCCCTGTCGGCGAAGACGGCGATGCTCAGCGAACGCGCGCAGGCCTTCGCCAACGAAGACTTCGCGGGCTTCGGGCTCAGCGTGGCGCTGCGAGACCTCGAGCTGTCGGAGTCGGAAGAAGAGTGAGCGGGCGCATCACTTGCGGCGGATGACGATGCCCTGCGTGTAGCGGAAGAAGCCCCAGGCGATGCAGGCCATCGACGCCACGCCACCCAACCGCAGCGCGTAGTCGCCCACGTCCTCGGGGAGCGTGACGAGGCCGCTCTCGGTCATCAGCGCGCCGATGCCGAGGGCGATGAGGATCGCCGCCCCGAAGCCCATCCAATACAGCCCGACCACGGTGGGTGAGCCGGTCAACCCGATGTCCGAGAGGGTGAAGACCGTCGGCGAGAGGATGTTGGTGCCCGGCGAGAGCTGCGCGCTTGGCAGGTCGGCCGGCATCGCGCCCATCACCGCGTTGAACAACACCTTGGCGGACTCATCGTCGAGCCCGGTGGCCTTCAACCGCTCGAGCACCTGCTCGCGGGTCGCCCCTTCGGTCTTGAGGCGGCGGACGAGGTCCCAGCTCGTACCGGCAGGGCCGAGCTCGGGCGTCGTCGGCACCGCGGGTGCGTCGGGGCTGGGGGGCGTGTCACTCACCGGGCCGACGCTGCGGGACCCGCCGCGCCCTGTCAACGTGGAGTGTCGGTGGAGTGCTGTGGAACATCGGGCCCGCGTCAGCCCGCCCGCGCCGACGAGCCCTCTGGTACAGGTTGATCAACGTGGGGTCGTTCGACGTCATCGTGGTGGGCCTGGGTCACGCGGGGTGCGAGGCGGCGCTGGCGTGCGCGCGCCTGGGGCTGTCGACGCTCGGCCTCACCATGCGCGCCGACCGCATCGCGATGATGAGCTGCAACCCGGCCATCGGGGGCACGGCCAAGGGCCACCTGGTGCGCGAGCTCGACGCCCTCGGGGGCGAGATGGCCCGCGCGGCTGATCAGGCCGGTACGCACTTCATCACCCTCAACGCGTCGAAGGGCCCGGCGGTGCGCGCGACCCGCGTGCTGTGCGATCGCGACGCCTACGCCGAGGTGATGCAGGCCACGGTGCGCGCGCAGGCGGGGCTGACGGTGGTGGAAGGTGAAGCGGCGACGCTCGAGACCGACGGCGGGCGCGTGGTCGGCGTGACCCTGCAGGACGGGCGGCGCTTCTCGGGGCGCGCGGTGGTGGTCACCACGGGCACGTTCCTCCAGGCGTTGATGCACGTGGGCGATGCGCAGGCGGTGGGCGGCCGGCTCGGCGATGCGGCGGCGACGGGGCTCTCGCACAGCCTGCGCGCCCTCGGCTTCACGCTCGGCCGCTTCAAGACGGGAACCCCAGCGCGGTTGCTCAAGGACTCCATCGACTGGAGCCGCTGCGAGCGGCAGCCGGGCGAGGTCAGTCCCCGCCCCTTCTCGTTGCGGACCCCGCGCGCCCCCTTCCCGCTCCGGGCGCCGATCGATTGTTTCGTCACCCACACCACGGCCCAGACGCACCAGGTGCTGCGCGACAACCTGCACGCGTCGCCGCTGTTCCAGGGCGTGATCGTCGGCCGCGGACCGCGCTACTGCCCGTCACTGGAGGACAAGGTGGTGCGCTTCGCCTCGCGCGCGCGGCACACCGTGTTCCTCGAGCCGGAGGGGCACGCCTCCCCCCTCGTCTATCCAGCTGGATTGTCGACGAGCATGCCGGCGGAAGTGCAGCTCCGCTTTTTGAGGACCATTCCGGGGCTCGAGGCGGTCGAGGTCGCGCGCTACGGCTACGCGGTGGAGTACGACTACGCGCCGCCGACGCAGCTCCACGCGACGCTCGAGACGAAGCGCGTCGCCGGGCTGTACTTCGCGGGGCAGCTCAACGGCACCTCGGGCTACGAGGAGGCCGCGTTCCAGGGACTGCTCGCGGGGCTCAATGCGGGGCTGGCGGTCCAGGGCGCGCCGGCGCTGGTCCTCGGGCGGCACGAGGCGCACGGCGCGGTGCTGCTCGACGAGCTCGTCACCCGCGGGGTGGACGAACCCTTCCGCATGTTGACCAGCCGGAGCGAGCACCGCTTGACGCTGCGGGAGGGGAACGCGGAGTTCCGGTTGCGGGCACACGGTGCGCGCGTGGGCCTGGTGTCGACGGAGGACGCGGCCGCCACCGCGGCGCGAGGGGCGCAGATCGCGGCGGAGCTGGCGCGGCTCGAGGACGCGCGGTTGTTGCCGAAGCTGCGGCGCACGGAGGTGACGTACGCTTCGTTGGCGGAGGAAGACGTCGACCGCCCTCCCCTGCCCTTCGACCTCTGCGCGGAGGTGGAGGTGGAGGCGAAGTACGCGGGGTACGTGAAGCAGGCGCAGACCACGTGGACCCGGAGGTCGGACGTGCACGACGCGTGGCAGATTCCCGCGGCGTTCCAGTTCGCGGAGGTGCGCGGGCTGGGGCACGAGGCGGTGGAGAAGCTGGAGCGCGCGCGGCCGGACACCGTGGGTCACGCGCGGCGGATTCCGGGGCTGACGCCGGCGGCGATGAGCCTGTTGTTGGTGGCGCTGCGCGCGCGTTCCACCTGAGACACGGTGGTGTCCCTCGCCCCGCTCGGTGTTTCACGTGGAACACAGGAACGTGATTGAGGGGCCGCTTCGTCCCCCGTCGCGTGATCAACCACACTGTTCCACGTGGAACGCTCGCCTCATCGAGGCGCTTCGTGGAGCACGAGATCCGCGGAATGACCGCCCCTGCGCCGCTTCGTGATGCCGCTTCGTGAGGCCGCTTCGTGAGGCCGCTTCGTGAGGACGCTTCGTGAGGACGCTTCGTGAGGACGCCTCGTGAGGACGCTTCGTGAAGACGCTTCGTGAGGACGCTTCGTGAGGACGCTTCGTGAGGACGCTTCGTGAGGCCGCTTCGTGAGGCCGCTTCGTGAGGCCGCTTCGTGAG
>JBBRUE010000148.1:0-10742 GCA_038248085.1 Myxococcales bacterium
GCAGCAGGTACAGCGGCGCCCGCGTCAGCTCGATGTCGTAGAGCGCCACCGCGACCGGGAGCAGGATGAGCGAGAGCCCGAAGAGCATCGAGGCGTTGCCGAAGACCTTGCCCAGGAAGATGGCCCGCGGCTCGACCGGGGTGAGGATCAGCCCCAGCAATGCCTGGTTCTCGCTCTCGACCCGGAACGACTCACCCAGCGACAGCACGCTGGCGAAGAAGAGCGCCAGCCACAGGTAGCCCGGCGCGTGGCGGCGCAGCGCCTCGGTGTCGGGGCCCATCGCGAACGAGAAGAGCAGCAGGGTCGACAGCGAGAAGAAGATCAGCGCCGTCAATCGGGCGCGCGTGCGCCACTCGATCATCCAGTCCTTGCGCAGCACCAGCCACGCGGCCTGCAGCAACGGGAGCCGGGGGCCGCTCATGGCTGCTCCTTGCGACCCTGCTCGAGGTGGAGCCGTTCCTGTGTCAACGCCTGGCCCTGCTCGACGAGGTGGGTGGCGAGCACGACGGTGGTGCCGCCGGCCTGGAGTTCACGCAGCAGGTTTTCCATCTGGAGGATGCCCGCCGGGTCGAGCTCACCGAAGGGCTCGTCGAAGAGCGCGAGCTTCGGCTTCTTCATCAGCAAGCGGGCGATCGTCAGGCGCTTGCGCATGCCCGCCGAGAACTGGCGAACCGGGCTGTCGGCGCGCGCGGTCAGGCCGATGCGCTCCAGCAGCGCGGGCACCAGCTCCTTCGCCTCGGCGATGCCGAGGAAGCGGGCGAGCAGCATCAGGTTCTGCGCGGCAGTGAGATCGTCGTAGAGAAACGAGGCGTGCGAGAGGAGGGACACGTCGGAGCGCAGGGCGTCGCGGTGCTCGCGCGTCTCCTGACCGAACACCTTGATCTTCCCGGCGCTGGGGAAGGTGGCCGTGGCGATCATCCGCAGCAGCGTCGTCTTCCCGGAGCCGTTGTGGCCGGTGAGCAGCAGCGAACGGCCTGCCGGCAGGGTGTAGCTCAGGCGCGACACGGCCCAGCGTGCGCCGAAGCGCTTGCTGATGTCTTCGATCTCGAGGGCGGGCGGGGAGGTCGGCAAGGCCCGGGTCCTCTACCGGGACCGGCGCCGCCAGTCGAGGCTTCCTGCGTGCTGCTGCGCTAGGCTCCTTGTGTGTCCAAGAACCTGATCGCGGGCCTGGTGGCGCTCTCTCTGGTTGGGTTTGGCATCTACGCCGTGCTGACCACGTGGGTCTTCCGCTCAGACCGGCCGTTCCAGATGTCCTGCGCCGAATACCTCGATCAACCCACGACGAAGTGGTTGCGGCTGCAGAACTGCGTGCTCGACGTCGAGGACCTCGTCGTGGAGAGCGACGCCGGTGACTTCGAGACGCTGGCCCATCGGCAGAAGGGCCTCTCCCAGAAGCCCTACGGTGCGCCACCGACGTGGGTCGCGGCCTGGGTTCCCGTGCGCCCCGACAACGGACGCGACGGACTGGTGCGGCTCGCCTACCGGCTCGACACGGCCGACGTCCTCAAGTGGATCAACGCGCTGGAGCGCGCCGACGATCGCCAGAAGGAGCGCATGTGGCTCGACCCGGTCGCCCTGCGGCGCATCGCGAAGCCGGGCCTGCTGGAGGGCCGGGCCGAAAAGCCGTCGACCGATCTCGTGCAGCGCTCGTTCGGTACCCAGGCTTCGGCGGGCATGCTGATCCTCACGCCGGGGAAACCACCGGTTCCGGAACCGCCAGGACTGGGGCTCGCGGCTGGCCTGGCGGGACTGGTGCTGCTCGCGCTGACCGCTCGCAACGCGACGCGCATGCCGCACCTCGCCGAGAGCTCGATCGAACAGCAGCTCACGATGGTCAACGTGTCCGACGTGAAGCTCGAGATCGGTTCGCTGGAGCAGGTCCGCGCCGAGGAACGGGCCGGCAAGCAGCGCGGCAAGCGCCCTCCGCACGACGACGGTTAACGTTCTTCGCCGCGCAGGGTCCTGTGCGCATGGCCATCGAAGTGCGCATCGCCAGTCCGTGCGAGGAGTCGTGGGAATCGATGCGCGGCGACGAGCGCGCCCGCTTCTGCCAGCGATGCCAGCTGCACGTCTTCAACCTGGCCTCTCTGGGCGAGGCCGAGGTGCGGGCGCTGGTCGATCAGACCGGGGGCTCGGTGTGCGCGCGGGTGTACCGGCGCCGCGACGGCACCGTGCTGACCCGGGACTGCCCCACGGGCGTCGCGCGGTTGCGCCGGCGGGCGAGGCGGGGGCTCGTCGCGGCGGCCAGCCTGCTCGCGGCGCTCGTGGGGTTCCGCGCGTTGGGGGGCGGCCCGCGGTGCACCAGCGAAGTCACCGCCGGCGGCTGGTTCGACGCCGTGGTGCGGGCGCGGGTCTTCGAGGCCCGCGAGGCGCTGCGCGAGACCCGCACCTTCGGACCGCTGATCGACGAGTTCTACCCCGCGCGGCCGGTGACGATGGGGCGCGTGGTGAGCATCCGCGTCATCCGCGGCGATCAGGCGCCGTGAAGGGACTGCTCGAGCTTCGCCAGCGCCCGGGCGAGGGGCACGAAGCGCAGCTCGCGTGAGGCGGTGAGCACCTCCGCCGCTTCGACGCCCGTGCGGCGCGCGAGCTCGGTGGCGGCCTCGTCCCAGCGCCAGCCGGTGGGGATCGCCAGCTCGTCCTGCAGCCGGCGCCGGAAGTCGTGCTTGAGCGCGGCGACGAGCTCGTCTTCGACCTTCGCGTTGGCCGTCAGCGCCGCCATCGCCCGCACGTATTCGAGCGCCGATCGGTGCTTGGTCGCCGGCTCATCACGGGGAGGCCCGAGCCGCGAACCGCGCGCCCATAGGAACAGCACCGCGAGAAACCCGAGCTGGAGCATCGAGGCGAGCAGGTTCACCGGCACCACCGTCGCGCCCCGGTGGTGGTGGTACTCGTCGAAGGCGATAGGTCCCCGCGAGGCGAGGCGGCTCCAGAACACGGCGTTGTCAGCGAGCTCGAGGCGCGCGTTCTCGACCAGATCGGGGCCGCTGCCGACCCACACCTCCCCGCGCCCTTCGGGGAGAAACCACAGCGCGTCGTGCTCCACGACCGGCACCGCGCCCGCGTGATGCACCTCGAACATGCGATCGGCCGACAGGCGCAGCGCGCGCGCCCCGGCGAGGAGCCCGCCCGGGAACAGCACCTTCACCGTCGTGCCCCCCACGTCCTCGAGGCCCGCCTGGGTCACCAGCGGCGCGACCTCGCCCGACGAGAGCTCGAGCCACCGGTGGAGCCCCGGCTGCGCGCCGCTCCGGGGCACGAGGTAGACGAGGGTCCCCCCCGCCACGACGAAGGCCCGCACCGCGTCCACCTCGGCTTCGCGGAGCTCTTCGACCGCGGGCGCAGCGATCACCAGCACGCGAACCTCGGGAGGCAGCCCGGTCAACGGCGCGTCGTGGCCGATCACGGTGACGTTCGCTTCGCGCAGCCAGGTCGCCAGTACCCCGGCGCCCCTCGGGCCCGGGTTGGTGATGCTGGGGATGGGCGAGTCTGAGCCCGGCTGGCGCGTGGCGTAGCTCGCCGCCATCGCCAGCACCATCAGCGCACCGATGACGACCGCGCCGCGCTTCACGTCGGTTGCTCCGTGAGTCGGCGAACGTCATCGAGGAAGCGGCGGGCCTCGTCGGGCTTCACCGCGTCCATCGAATAGAACGCGCGGTCGAACCACGAGAACAGCGGGGCGACCGCGCTCACCAGCGTCGAGGGGGCGCCGCGGCGCGGGAGCTCTTCGGCGAGCTCGCGGTTGGTCTTCACGCGATCGGGCCGGGCGAAGCGTCGACGCTCGAGCGACGAGAGCAAAGAGAGCAGGGCCTCGCGGATCGCCTCCCGCGGGTTCGATTCGAGGAGTTGCTCGGCCCGCGTGCGATGCACGCCCGGATCGTCGAGCTGCAGCGCCACCGCCGCACGCTGCTGCAGCTGCGCTTCGTTCCGCGCGCGTTTGCGCCGGGTGAAGAACCGCAAGGTGACCGCGCCTCCCAGCGCCAGGGCGAGCGCCAGCACCACCACGCGGGTGACGTTCGAGTACGTCTGCGCTCCCGATGACCCGAAGAGCGACTCGAACCACTGGCGCACCTGCGCGAGGAAGGCCTGGAACGCACCGGTGTTGCGCTGGCGGGCGTGCTCGAAGCCGCTGCGCTCGTAGATCGGGCCAAGCGCGCCGGTCGCCAGTCGCCGCACCGGTTCCTCCGCGGTCAACAACCGGCAGGCGTTGGGCCGCTGCCCGGCCTGGAGCGCGTCCAACCCGGGGTGCTCGCAGGCGGGTTCCGTACCCAGGGCGAGGCAGAGCACCAGCGCGATCACGGCGCGGGGGCTCCCAGGGCCAGCTCGAGGTCGAGCCCTTCACGGCGGGTGCGCATGTCGGCGTAGAAGAACACCTGGAAGACGACGAAGAGCGGCGCCACCAGGCCTCCGAGCATGGTCTGCACCAGCTGGAGCGGCAGGAGGATCAACGCCGGCACGACGTCGTCGATGGCGTGCCCCGGGGTGAAGCCCGCGCCGAACGCCGCGCCGGTGAGCAGCACCGGCAACGAGGTGACCAGGCTCACCACGAGCAGGATCCCGCCCATGATCGTCACCAGCACCGTCAACCGGAGCTTCACCAACCCCAGCGCGCCCGCCTCGACGCGACCCGAGGACAACGCGTTCGCGCGGCGGAAGACCCCCAGGGCCCCCAGCTTCTCCACCGCGATGATCTGCGAGACGAGGATGAAGCGAATGACGAACCACAAGACCAGCACCACCGAGCCCACTGCCAGGGCCAGGCCGGCGAGCACCAGCAGCACCACCCCGGCGGCGCGGGCGTCGTTGGCGACGAGGTAGACGGCGATGGCCCCGAGCACGCTGCCGGGGACGAGGAGCAGCAGCATCACCACCACGCTCCACACCATGCTCAACGTGTACACGCCGGCGGTGGTGCCCAGGCGCGCCGCGGCGTGACGGAAGGCGTCACCCGCCGTCGGGAGCCCCCGGCCGGTCAAGCGCGCGTACGAGAACCACGTCGTCGCCACCCCCGCGACCTGCGCCACGAAGAGCGAGAGCAGCACGGCCACGACCAGCACGGCGATCGAGCCCATGAGTTGGGGGAAGGCCGCCGCGGGCGCGCTCTGCAGGGCCGAGGGGTCGCGCGCGAGGGGAAAGAGCCAGCGCGAGAGGCCCTGGGCGAGGGCGACGAAGATGTACTCGACGAGCTGGAAGCCGATCACCAGTTGGTACAGCGCCTTCCAGTGGGCGCGCCAGAACCCGACGGCGCGATCGAGCAGCTCTCCGAGTCCTGAGGGGCGCAGCGGGTTCACCAGGGCGCTCACGCTACTCCAGGGCCCGCAGCAGGGCTTCGGCGGCATGCGCGGGCGACGCGGCGTGCAGCACCTCGCCGATCAATGCCACGCCGGCGACGGGCCGCAGCCGGGCGGCGCGCTCCGCGGTGAGGCCTCCGAGCGCGAAGACGGGCGCCGACGCGTGCGCGAGGTGCGCGCGGAACCCCTCGGGGCCCAGCGGGGGCCGGTCGGCGGGCTTGCTGTGGGGCGCGAAGACGGGGCTCATCAGCAGCAGGTCCACCCCGGTGGCGGAAGCTTCGGGCGGGTGCCAGCTCGCGCTCAGCCACCGCCCTGGAGGGAGATGCGGCCGCACGTCGGCGGGAAGCAGAGAGCGACTGGTGAGGTGGAGGTGCGCCCCAAGCTCCAGCGCCACGTCGAGCCTCCCGTTGACGAAGAGCGGCGTCGCGCCGATCGCGTCACGCAGCCGAAGCCCCTCGTCGTGAAACACCCGGTCCGTCGCGCCCGGGTGCCGGTGCTGCACGGCGATGCCGGGGCCCGCCTTCAGGGCCTCCCCGAGCTGCGCCAGGCAATCGGGGCGCGACCAGTCGGTGATCAGCAGCAGCTTGAACGGGATCACTGCCCGACGAGGCCGGTGAGCGGGCTCGACGCCGAGGCGTAGGCCTTCATCGGAATGCGACCGGCGAGGAAGGCTTCCCGGCCCGCCTCGACCGCGAGCTTCATGGCCTTCGCCATGCGCACCGGCTCCTTCGCCTGGGCGATCGCGGTGTTCATGAGGATGCCGGCGATGCCCAGCTCCATGGCGATCGCCGCGTCGCTCGCGGTGCCCACGCCGGCGTCGACGATCACCGGCACCTTCACCTGCTCGAGGATCAGCCGGATGTTGTGCGGGTTGCGGATGCCGAGGCCGGAGCCGATGGGCGCCGCCAACGGCATCACCGCCGCGCAGCCCATGTCGGCCAGCTTGCGCGCGGTGATCACGTCGTCGCTGGTGTACGGGAGCACGGTGAAGCCCTCCTTCACCAGCACGCGGGCCGCCTTCAAGGTCTCCTCGACGTCGGGGTAGAGCGTCTTCTCGTCGCCCAGCACCTCGAGCTTCACCCACTTCGAGAGCCCGAGCTCCTCGGCGAGGCGGCAGGTGCGGATCGCGTCGTCGGCGGTGTAGCAACCGGCGGTGTTCGGCAGCAGGGTCATGCCCTTGTCGATCCAGTGCAGGAGCGACGCTTCGCCCTGGGCCTTGAGATCGAGCCGCCGCACGGCCACCGTCACCATCTCCGCGCCCGAGACCTCGTGGCACTGCTTCATCACGGCGTGGCTGGGGTACTTGCCGGTGCCGACGATCAACCGGCTCGAGAAGGTCTTGTTTGCGATGGTGAAGGGCTGGCTCATGTTCATCCGCCTCCGACGAAGGTGACGATCTCGACCTGGTCTCCGTGCTGGAGCGTAGTCTGGGGGTGTCGCGACTTGATCACGACCTCCGCGTTCACTTCGACGGCGACGCGCGGGGCCTTGATGTCGAGCTGCACGAGGAGCGCGGCCACCGTCAGGCCGTCTGGAAACTCCCGTGTTTGACCATTGATCTGCAGGTGCATGACGTGAATGACTCGCGCGGGCACCCTACACGAGATCCCCGTGAGTGAAGCCGTCGACATCGCCGCGCTGCACCGCCGCGTTTGCGTCGCCGACGGCCATGCCGATTCGTTGATGTGGAACCGCGATCTCACCTGCGCGTCCGAGCAGGGCCACGTCGACTTCCCGCGCCTCCAGGAAGCCGGCGTGAAGATCCAGTGCTTCACCATCGTGACCCGGGGGCTCCCGGTGATCGACGGCTTCTCGCTGTTCGCGATGCGGCAGCGCTGGCCCCGCGAGGCGCGCGCCACCGAGTGGAGCCGCTGCACCTTTCAGCTCGATCGCCTCGGCGCGTTCTGCCGCGAGTCGAAGGGAGGCGCGTCGATCGCCGCCACCGCGACGCAGCTCGAGAAGAACCTCGCCGAGGGCCGCCTGTCCGCCGTGGTTGGCATCGAGGGGGGCCACGCGCTCGGGGGCCAGGTCGATCGGGTGAAGGAGCTCTACCTGCGCGGCGTTCGGTTCATGTCGCTGAGCCACCTGAGCAACAACGAGCTGGGCGGTACTTCCACGCCGTACTTCGGCAACAAGCCGCTGACCCCGCATGGCCGCGACGTGCTCGACGCCATGGGGGAGGCCGGCATGCTGCTCGACGTCGCTCACGCCTCGCCCACGATGCTCCCGGAGCTGCTGACGCACCCGAAGGCCCGGCCGTTCTGCAGCCACGCCGGCGTCCAGGGCGCGACGAAACACTGGCGCAACCTCCCCGACGCGGTGTGCAAGGCGATCGCCGACAAGGGTGGGGTGGTGGGCATCATCTTCGCGCCCCAGTTCGTCGGCGGGAACACCTTCGGCCACGTGGTGCGCCACCTCGAGCACGCGGTGCAGGTGATGGGCGAAGACGGGGTGGCCCTCGGCAGCGACTTCGACGGGATGATCCCGCTCCCGAAGGGCATGCGGGACGTGCGCGATCTCCCGAAGCTCACCGCGGCGCTGCTCGAGCGGGGCATGCCCGTGCGCATCGTCGAAAAGGTGCTGGGTGAGAACTACCGGCGCTTCTTCGGTGAGACCCTGCGCCGCTGAGTGAGCTTTCGTTTGACTTAAGATCCGCGCGGGGAAGATAGTGCGCCGCCTCGGCCGCCCAGCCCTGCACTCTCCCACATGCGCCTCCCGATCCAGCTCGCCTTCGTCGCCGTCCTCTCCCTCTTCTCCTTCGCGTGCGGCACGCCGATCGCGGGTGAGAAGTGCAACACCACGGGCTTCCTGTGCGAGTCCGCGGCGAGCGCGCTGGAGTGCAAGATCGGCGTGTGGACCTCGCTGCCCTGCAAGGGCCCGAACGGCTGCAAGCGCGAAGGTGACGTCGTGAAGTGCGACATGACGGGCAACGCCGAGAACGACGCGTGCGCCTCGTCTGCCGAGGGCAAGGGCCTGTGCACCACCGACGGCCAGGGCACGCTCGAGTGCCGCGACGGCAAGCTGCTCAAGACGAACACCTGCCGCACCTGCACCGTGGCCGGCGACCTCGTCACCTGCCAGCCGTAAACCGCTCCACGATCTCTCTGAACGCCTGGGGGCGCTCGAGGTTCGCCAGGTGCCCTGCGCCGGCGATGATCTCCAGCGTCGAACCCGCCACCAGCTCGTGCATCAGCTTCGCCTTCTCGGGCGGGGTGATGACGTCTTCGGCGCCGACGATGATCACGCAGGGCCCGGCGTAGCGGCTCAAGATGTCCTTGCCGTCGGTGCGCGTGGCCATGCCGCGCGAGGCGGCCGCGACGGCCTGCGGCGACTGGGCGCGCATCAAGGCCTCGACCCGGGCCTTCACGTCGGGGGCGACGGCCGCGGTCAGCAGCTTTGGCAACATGCCCTCGACCAGCCCGCCCACGCCGTTCTTCTCGACCTCGATGGCCGCGGCCTCGCGGCGCGCGCGCCCCGCCTCGTCGTCAGCGAGCGACTGGGTGTCGATCAGCACCAGCCCGCGCACCCGGCCCGGGTCGAGGCGCGCCAGGGCGATCGACACGTAGCCGCCCATCGAGACGCCCCCCACGAAGGCGCTCGTCAGGCCCAGCGCGTCGAGCAGCGCGAGGGCGTCGTCGGCCATCGACTCCATCGTCGAGACGCCGGGCCCGGGCGCGCTCTTCCCGAAGCCGCGGTGATCGGGCACCAGCAGCCGCACGCCCGCGGGGGGCGACTCGAGCTGTGGCCAGAAGCTCTCGGACGAGAAGGGGAAGCCGTGGAGCAGCAGCAGCGGCACCCCTGCGCCGCGATCTTCGTAGAAGTACGGACGGCCGGAGATCGTGATGGACGGCATGTTCAGAACCAACCTTTGTGGTGGAACCACGCGATCATCGTCGCGGGCAGCAGCACCATCGACGCCAGCATCACCCACAGTGCGGGAGGCTGAGCGATCACGTCGAAGTTCTGCCCGAAGAAACCGACGATGAAGGACAACGGGAGGAAGATCGACGCGAAGATCGTCAGCTGCTTGCTGATGTCGTTGGTGCGGTTGGCGACCTGCGAAAGGTAGGCATCGACCACGTTCCCCACCAGGTCGCGCGCGGCGTCGATCTGCTCGTAGATGCGCACGAGGTGATCGAACACGTCGCGGAAGTAGATCGTGGTGCGCTCCTGCACCTGGGGCACCCCGCGGCGGGCGAGCAGCCCCACCACGTCGCGCTGGGGCGAAAGCACCCGCCGCACCAACACCAGGGCGCGTTTGAGCTTGAAGATCTCCTGCAGCATCGTGCTCGGGGGGAAGGCCGCGAAGATCCGCTCCTCGAGGTCCTCCAGGGCGTCGTTGAAGCAGTCGAGCAGCGGGAAGTTGCGATCGACCAGCGCGTCGGCCAACAGGTACATCACGAAGTCCACCCCGCGCCCGAGGGTGTTGGCCGGGTCGGCGTCGAGCCGCTTGTGGGCCTGTTCGATCGCCGCGTGCCCCTTGTCGTGCACCGTGATGATCCAGTCGGGCCCGAGGAAGAAGTGCATCTCGTGCATCTCGAGGTCGGCCCACTGCTCGGTCGGGGTCGAGAACCCCTGCAGCACGAGGAACTGGTGGGTGCCGTAGTCCTCGAGCTTGGGGCGCTGGTCGAGGTGCAGGCAGTCTTCGATGGCCAGCTTGTGGAGCCCGAAGCGCTCGGCCAGCTTGTTGAGCACCGGCTCTTCAGGCTTGAGGACGTCGATCCACTTCAGGCCCGCGTGGTCGAGCAACGCCTCGTCACCATCGAGGAGTCGGCCGTTGTCGTACACACGCACACGCAGCATGATGTCGTGGCTAGCAGATCTTCTCGTGTGTCGCCCTCGCAGTGTCGTATTGGGTCCCTGTGGAGTCGTTGCCCCCGAAGCTCGAAGCGCTCTTCGCCAGCGAGGCAGGCCAGGACTTCGCCGATCGCACGCGCATGGTGTGCCTGGCCGCCGGGCGGACCATCAGCCAGCTCGGCGAGCTCGACCTGATCCAGTACGAGGAGCCGGACGTCGACGGCTCGGCCGACCTCTCGATGTGGGAAGTGGTCGCCCCGATCATCGGCAGCACCATCGCCGAGGTGAACACCCTCGGGGCGCAGATCGAGGCGAGCTTCCCGCCCGGCGAGTTGCTGATCGACCCGCGCCAGCTGCAGGTCGACCACCACTTCCAGACCGCGTCGATGGAGCTCAAGTCCGACGTGATGAACTTCGGCATGCGGCTGCGCGACCCCTCGGTGGTCGGTGATCGCTGGAACCTCATCACCGAGCTGCAGATCTTCCGGTTCCGCTTCCGCGATCGCATGGGGAAGATGGTGTGGGACGTCGCCAGCGCCTTCGGAGAATGCAAGCGGCGCGAGGTCGAGCCCGGCTACGATCAGGCCCTCGGCGCGACCCTGGTGGTGCGCGCGATGACCGCCGATCTGCGCCGGCTGATGCACGTCCGCATCC